>JBKQVS010000064.1:0-30612 GCA_052139855.1 Desulfobaccales bacterium | reverse complement strand
GACAACGCCAACGTCTCCAACATACTCAGCACCTTTGCCATCTACGAGCCATTTGACAAGCGCGGAAAGGCCTTGAACCAGGAGCATATTGTCGCCGACCTGAACCGGAAGCTGGCCAGCCTGCAAGAAGCGGAGTTCGCGGTGCTGGTGCCGCCGCCCATCAGCGGTTTGGGGCAGTCCGGCGGCTTTCAGATGATGGTGGAGGACCGGCGAAGTCTGGGCCTTATGGAACTGGAAGAGAGCAGCATGGAACTCATCCGGGCGGCCCACGCCCAATCCAGCTTGGCGGGCGTCACCACCACCTTCAGCGCCCGCAGCCCCCAGCTTTACCTGGATATTGACCGGACCAAGGCAGAGTCGCTGCAAATTCCGCTAAACACCGTCTTCAATACCCTCCAGGCCTACCTGGGCTCTTCCTACGTCAACCTGTTCAACAAGTTCAATCAGTCCTACCAGGTCTACGTCCAGGCCGCCGCCCCCTACCGCCTGAGTCCCGAGGACATCAAGGCCCTGTACGTCCGCAATAACAAAGGCGAAATGGCGCCCCTGGGCACCCTCATGGAGATCAAGCGGATGCTGGGCTCGGAACTGGTCACCCGGTACAACCTCTATCCCGCGGTGCCAGTGTTCGGGGCGTCCGCCCCGGGCTTCAGCTCCGGCCAGGCCCTGAACCTCATGGAACAGGTGGCCAAAAACAACCTGCCCGCGGGCATCTCCTACGACTGGACGGCCACGGCCTACCAGGAAAAGCAGGTGGGCAACCAGGCCTACTTCATCTATGCTCTGGCCATCATGCTGGTCTTCCTGGTCCTGGCCGCCCAATATGAAAGCTGGACCAACCCGGCCGCGGTCATCCTCGTGGTGCCCATCGCCCTGGTGGGCGTCATCCTGGCGCTCATCGCCCGGGGCTTCGACAACAACCTCTATACCCAGGTGGGCCTGGTGCTGATGATCGCCCTGGCCAGCAAGAACGCCATCCTGGTGGTGGAGTTCGCCCGGGAACTGCGGGAAGGCGGCATGTCCATCACCGAGGCAGCGGTGGAGGCCACCCGTCGCCGCTTCCGGCCCATCGTTATGACCTCCTTTGCCTTCATCCTGGGGGTGGTGCCGCTGATGGTGGCCGGCGGCGCCGGAGCCGCCAGCCAGCAGGCCATCGGCACCGTGGTCTTCGGCGGCATGCTGGCCTCGACGCTGCTGGCCATTCCCTTTGTGCCGGTGTTCTACGTGATTACGCAGCGGTTCAGCGAGCGCCGGCAGAAACCGGCGCCCCCGGCGGCACCCCCGGTCGAGAAGGGGGAGGGGAGCTGAGGCTTCAGCAAAAAAACTTTGGAAAAGGGGACCAGGGGCCGACGGCTCCTGCCCCCTCTCCCAAACCCTCTCCCCCAACCCCCATAGAGGGGGATGGGAGGGGAACTTGAGGGAGGCGGGGGGAAGATAGCGGCCGGTGGTTAGAACTCAAAAAGCTGGCCGCTGAGACTCTTGAAAAATTCTCTTTTAAACCTGATTCCAGGCAGAACTTGGGAGCGAGATGAGATTGGTGGCGCAGGCTTTCCAGCCTGTGCAGGTGCGGGCTAAAGCCTGCGGCTACCATAAATAGCTTTTTAGCTTATAGATAGGTATCAAATGTGCGTGATTATCCCCTTGACACAAGTAAATTCATATGCTATCTTATAAGCAAGTAAACGGGAGGTAGCCATGAAATATACCTTTAAGCAGTTTCAAGCCGAATATCCCGATGATCGGGCTTGCCTTGAGAAGATCATGCAGGAGCAATATGGCGGAACTGAGTTTGTCTGCCCTTCCTGCAATGTCCTCTCTAAATTCCATCCCATGACAAAGCGCCGGGGTTATGCCTGTGATCGCTGCGGCCATCATATTTACCCTTGTGTCGGAACCATCTTTGAAAAATCCCGCACTAAGCTGACAAATTGGTTCTTTGCCATGTACTTAATGACCAGCACCCGCCACGGCGTAGCCGCTAAAGAATTGGAGCGGCAAATTGGATGCACTTATAAAACCGCGTGGCGGATGGCTCATGAACTGAGAAAACTTATGGCCCAGGCCGACAACCATAAAACGCTTAAGGGCCATATAGAGGTTGATGAAACGATTATAGGCGGCTACCAAAGCCGTGAGGTTACCAAACTTAGGGGAAGCAACAAAAGCATCGTTTTCGGCCTGAAAGAAAGGAATGGCATTTTGCGTTCTGGCCCTATCAAAGACGTTAAGCGAAGCACTCTTGACCCTCATATCCGCCACAATGTTGAACTGGGAAGCACTATCAGCGCTGATGAATGGCCGGGATATAATGACCTTAAAAACGGTTACGATCTTGGCCGTGTAAACCATAATTCTAAAGAGTATGTTAATGGTATCCATCATGTTAATAGCCTTGAAGGTCATTGGAGCCTCTTGAAGCGTGCAATCCGCGGTACTCATGTTCACGTTTCGGCTAAACACCTTTGGAAATATGTAAGTGAATTTAACTATCGCCATAATATGCGTAAATCCCATTCCGATATGTTTAATCATCTTGTAGCTTCTTTTTCGCTGCCGCGCTTACAAGAGAGTTGAAATCCTCTTTATGTTGAGGATTTTCAGGAATAATTGGTTTAGCAACATCTGGTGATGCTGCATATTCAATATGAATTGGCTTTTTTGTGCGTCTTTTTTCAGAAAGTATCGGCAATTCTAACACCTCCGTAATTCGGGAAGCGGGTATCACTACACCTACCCCCACAGGGACATTAGTATTGTCAAGACCATATAATTCACTAGGGGGAGCTTTCCAAGCGCTTTGCCAAATACCAAGCAAGAATAATTGAAAACTTGGAACTCTTGCCCTCAATGTCATTCCATTTAATGCCATAACAGGAATATCTATTGTAAATCTTACCAAAACCGGAGAACCACTTAAACCCGCTATGCTTTGCGATTCAACTAAATACCCTTCTACGTACCTAACTTTCTTTCCATTAGAATCATCCCAATCAATAACGGGGATTTTTTCATCGTCAGGCAAAAGCGCTATATTACCTGTATGTACAATAGGAAGATTTCTTTTTTGTCCAGCAAGAAATCTAAATAATCCGACAGTATAACATTGATCTCCAATTCCTATGAAAAATTGTTCACGAATCTCATTAGTTAATATCATGCTATCTGATATATATGTTGCATCAAATATTCTATTATTAATTAGATTTGGAACCTCAAAAGGGATTGCTGCAATATCTACGTTATCATCAGGATGGTAATGCCATATAACTTCGTCTGCGGGGATGTTTTGGGAACTTCCATCCGTCTTGTTTAAACGAATCAAAAAGGGATTATCTCCAAAAACTTGTGCAACATGCTTGGCAGTTATTAAATAGCCTGCATTTTTATATCCTACCAAAAATGCAGTACCAACACATTGAATACCACCTGATTGGGGGGAACTATCTTCAAACCCCAAAAAAACCACAGTTTCACGTACAGTGTCTTCTATTCTCATAAAAAACCCCGGCATCCCGTCTATAGGGATTCTGTATTCAGGCCCAAGGCCGGGGATATTATATTCCTGTATTCTCATAGAAGTCTATCGGTTTCTGTGCTATGATGATTTTGCCCGAATCCTCTTTTCGAAGCGGCGATAAGATTATGCTAAGAAAGAATATATTTTGTGGCATAATTACGATAGTCTGCCTTTTATGTTTAGCATCTATAAATTCATATGGGCAGATTCCAACTCCACCTAAATCCAGTAATAAACCACAAAAACAATCCACTAGCGGCCAGAAGCAAGCCAAGATAATAAGCGATGCTACCCAAAGTCCTATGACCATGATGGTCCCATTCCTTATCACCCCAAATGCTAAGATAGAATCCTCCGATAACGCTAAGAATGAGAATAGCAAACCTTCTGCCGATTGGTGGCTTGTTTATGTTAATCTTGCCCTTGTATTCGTTGTGGCGTTCCAGTTTATTTGGATGATCCGTCAAGAAAGATGGATGCGTAGAAATGTTGAAATAGCCAAGGAATCTGCTATTGCAGCTAACAAAAGTGCGAATGCCGCTATAGATTCTACAAACAAAGCCCAGCGAAGCATAGAATTGTCTGAAAAGCAAATGGTTATTAGTCAGCGAGCTTTCGTTTTCGTTAAAGGAATTCATCCCCACACCTTTAATTTGCCTAAATGGAAAATAATTAGTTCTGAGTGGGCAAGCATAATGCCAAAAAAAGTAATTATAATCCCGGAATGGCAAAATATTGGAAATACACCGACAAAAAACATGCGTACTCATGATAATTGGATGTTTTTTCCATTGCAATATTTTCCTACTGGAATGCCCAGCGATTTCAATTTTCCGGACTTGGGAACCGCAGTAGATATCCCCGTATTGATTGGACCAAAAGCTACCATATTTGGGAGCGACTTGGTTATTAGTGATCAATATATCGATGCTATCATAGCAGGTCGTGGTCACCTTTATATTTGGGGTTGGGCAGAATATAATGATATTTTTGAAAACACTCCCCGACACCGTACTGAGTTTTGTAATAAAGTAATTATAAGTTGGGTGGATGCTGACCGTCTCCGTGTAGAATTTAGAATTCATACAAAACATAATGGCTCCGATAATGAATGTTATCGCAAACCATCCCCATATACCCCCCCAACTTAATTTATATCGGGAGCAGTTCACACCTGTTCCCTACTTGCTCTAATGGGATAGACACGCAAATGTGGGGGCGGACCTGGGTGTCCGCCCTTTTTTTGGCTGGTACCGGATCGGCCCCCATGAAATGAGAAGAGTGGTTTGAAGGCAATCTCGTGTCGGGAAAAATCAGGAAGGGCTGGGTTGGGCCCGCTTTTCGAAGCGTTCCAGGGAGTGGCCCAGGGCGCCTTGCAGGTTGACTTCCCGGAGCCGTTGCAGACACTTGGGTAACTGGGCCTGTTTCCCCATACCGGCGTAGACGTCGAAGGCCCGGACATAATTATCCCAGGCCTGGGGCAGGTCCCCCCGGGACTGATACGCCTCGCCCAGGCAGAACAGGTCCGCGGCCATGGCGGCCCGGTCCAGGACGGACCGGTCGATTTTGAGGGCCTGGGTGAACATCTCCAGGGCCTGGCCGGCGTCCCCCCGGGCCAGAGAGAGCCGGCCGCGGTGATGAAACAGGGTGCCCTTGAGTTCCGGAGTAGTGGCGAGAGGTTGGGCCTGGGTGAGAAAGTCCTGAGCCGAGGCCGGATCATTCTGGTCCAGATAAAAACTGGCCCATTGGAGGTAGACTCGTCCCAGGGCCTGGGGGGAACGGGACAGCCGGGCCGCGTCCTGGGCCGCCAGCAGGTGTTGGGAGACTTCCGCCGCTTTGCCCTGTTTTTGGGCTACGGTGGCCAGATTGGCCTGGTTGATGCTGGCCGCTACGAACTGCTGTTGGTCCAGGTTCAGATTGTAGGCCTGGGTGAAGTAGTCCCGGGCCTTCGGATAGTCTCCCTCCTCCAGGGCCACGGCCCCCAGGTTGTTGAGCTGCTGAGCGGTTCCCTGGGGATAATCCACGGCCCGGCTCATGGTCAGGGCCCGGGAGAAATTCCGGGAGGCCCGCTTCAGATCCCCCCGGGAAAATAATTCCTCCCCGGCTAGGGAGACCTCATCGATGCGCTTGACCTGCTGGGCGAAGGGGTCTTGTTTGGCGGCGCAGCCGCCCACCAGCAGGGCCACCAGCCCGACCCGGGCCCAGCGGCTAAGGAAGGGTGCGCGGTGCCACATGGATGGTTTGGCTCTTGGCTCCCGTGGGGGCAGTCATGCGGATCAAAGGATTGGCCTTGATGGCGTCCATGGTGTCCTTGGCGCTCCGGGCCGTGCCGGTGGCCGCCTCCATCAAGTCGGGCACGTCCTCGCTGCCGGCTTTGAGGTTAGCCACGATGGCCTTCAAGGGCTCGATCTCCTGGTTGATGGATGTGGTGAAGACTCCCAGGTTCTGGGCCGTGGGCTTGAGATCCACCACAACGGTTCTGGCCTCCAGGAAGAATTTGTCCCAGTCTTGCAGGGTCTTGTTCATCTGGGCATATAATTCCTTTTGCATGACCAGCATGCCCAAAGTCCCCTTGGCCTCGGTGAGGTTCTTGAGGACCTCGTCCAAATGAGTCAACGCCGCCTGGAGGACTTTCTCGTCATTTTTCAGCTGTTCGCTGAACTGGGCCAGATTGACCAGCATGTGTTTGACTTTCTGAATGTTCTCCTCGCTGGCCAGTTCCGCCAGGTGTTCCGACACGGACTTGCGCTCCCGGGAGGGAATAGGGTCATAGGGTTCGATCTTGGGGTAGCCGGAAGAGCCGGGGCTGATATCCACATATTCACTGCCGATGAGGGTGGGACTCACCACTTCCGCCACGGAATCCTGACGGATGAGATTGGCGTATTCCTCGTTGACCTTGAGGGTGACTTCCACCTGGGGGTGCCCCATGGTCTGGATGATGCCCAGGTTGGAGACCTTGCCGATCTCGGCGTTAAACATCTTGACCAGGGAGCCCTGGTGCAGGTTGTAGCCCTGTTTGAATTTTACGAAGTAGACATTCTGGCGTTGAAACCAACCTTTGCCCTGGGCGATCACCAGCAAGGTCACTACGGTGAAAATAATCAACACCAGAAGAAACCCCCCAACCAACTGCTCCTTGCGGGTAAAGCCCTCTTCCATGGGGCTATGATAACACTCTCTCCCGGTTTTTTACAAGTATTTCGGGGGCGGCCCCATACCGATATGGTTCCGGTTACAAACGGTCATTTCCTTACGGACGCATTAGGGGAGTCACAGGTGAGGCAGCCGCCCCGGTCTGTTGCCGTAAAGGCCCCGCGGGTTTAAACCGATGGCAAAGAAAATTAGCGGAATCACAATTTATGCCGATAAGGGTTTATGAGGGCCAGGTAAGACGGGCTCCGGGGCAGGGATTGCCCCGCGCCTGGAGGGCCATAGGTAACGGCAAGCGAGTCGCTACCCAGCGGCAAGATTGACCCGGCGGGGAAGGGCCAAAACAATGTTTATCAGGTTGCGCCGGTTGCTGAGACGGGGCTGCGGTCAGGAAGGGGCCGCGGCGGTGGAGTTTGCCCTGTGCCTCATCCCGCTCTTGTTGATCGTGGCCGGGGTCGTCGATTTCGGCGAATCCTGGTACATGCAGTCGGTGCTCGCCACCGCCAGCCGGGAAGGGGCCCGCTATGCCACCCGGTACCAAACCGACGCGGTTACCGGGGCGCGGCTTATCCCCAATGCCCTGGCCCCCACCATCCCGAACTATGTGCTCAACACCTCCGCGGAAAACGGCGGTAAAGGCGGCTACGGCTTGCGGGACCTCCTGCCCAGTAACGCCGCCCCCACAGTGCCCACCCCCACCGGTGGCGGATATACCACGGGAACGGCGGGGCTGCCGGTCAGCGTGCAGGTAACGGCTGAAAAGTACTGGCTTTTCCTCAATCATTTAATACCGAAGTTGACGAACCCTAAAATACTAACCTCCACCACCACGATGGCGTGCGAGTAAAGGAGCCCAGGCAGGGAGCCGAGCTATGAACCACCGAGTCAAGGAATTTGTTGCCGACCAGTCCGGGGCCATGGCAGTGATGGCGGCCCTGCTCGTGGTGGTCCTGTTGTCGGTTTCGGCCCTGGCCGTTGATTACGGGTATATGGCCTGGGTGCGAGGTGAACTGCAAAAGGCCGCGGACGCCGGGGCCCTGGCGGGGGCCAGGGACTTGGGGTCAGTCGCCAATCCGGACTGGTCCGGGGGCCAGGCCGCGGCGACCGCAATGGTCCAACAGAATAAAGCGGCGGGAAAGCTGCTGACCAATTGCCAGGTTGATTATGGTTACTGGAGTATGTTGAGCCACACGTTGCAGTCATATACCATTACGCCCCAGAAGACGGATGCTGCGGCCATCCGTGTAACGATTCAAAAATCTTCCGGGGAAAACGACGGTCCGGTCCAGTTACTGTTCGCGCCCATCTTTGGGGTAAAAACCTATAACCTCAGCGCTCAGGCCGTGGCGAAATTAAATTCCTCCTCGGGCCTGTGGTCTATCCTGGAGACCGGCAACGGCACGGTGACGATCAACAACAATACCAATGTCCAGCGGGATGTGGGGATTTGCGGCAGCGGCTCCACCACCGTAAACAATAATGCGACGGTGCAGGGGGGGGTATATCTCAACAAGAACACTCCTCAACCCAGCATCGGGAACAATGGAGTGGTTCACGACGGTATCAAGCAAGATGACGCCGCCGCCGCCTCTGTCCAGGCCGCGTCCCAGGCCGCTACCACCGCCTACAACAAATTCATTGGGGCTCTCAGCAACTTGGGAGCAACGATCGCCAGTGTTACCTCCACCAGGACTTTGCCCGATGGCATTGCCGGGTCAAACTATCTCGATGTCACCAACTTCAGTCCGAGTAATAATGCGATCATCACCATAAACGCGCCGGCGGGAAGCTCCTATGTCATCCGCATTTCCAGCACCTTCACCCTGAACAACAACTCCCAGATAAAATTGACGGGGGGTATAACGAGTGATGGCGTTACGTTCGTTAACAAGGGTACTAGCACGGTCAATCTCAATAATAATTCCATCCTTTACGGCAGCATCTTGAGCCCCAATGGCGCGATTACAATCAGCAACAACGCCACTATCAAGGATGGGGTGCTGGTCAGCGGCAAGGACATCTCGTTGAATAACAACAGCGTGTCGACTACCAAAACCCCCTGGCTGACACCCAGCGGCGGTTCACAAGGGGCATCTCTGGTCAATTAAGCCTGCCATCAGAGGCAGCGCGACCCGACGATCCCTGGGCTTGAGCCGGGCGCGAGCCCGGCTGAGGTGGGGGTATCGGCAGGGATAACCAGGGCATTTTATCAAGACCCGGATAGCCCCAGCGCCATCCCCGGCGGCCCCAGCATTGGCGCCGTCATTCGTCCCCGGCCGTCAGACAGTCCCCCAAAACTCTCCGGCTGCCCGCCATACATCTGCCTCGAAACGGTTATGATCAGCTCAGCCGCGGGGGGGAAGAATTTTTCAAGCCGGCAGAGAACTATGCCGATAGTATCGTTAACCCCAAGAATTTTTTGGCAGATAGGTCTCAGAACCCAACCAGGTTTTGCTCAACCTAAAGCGAGGCGGGGAATGAATGATTTAAACAAAATGGGCTTATGATGCGGCCAGGCAAACCGCGGATCCGGCGTTTCGGGATGCACACGACCGGGGCCGCCACCGTTGAGTTTGCTTTGGTGGTCAGCGCCCTGTTGTTGCTTTTTGCCGGTATCTTGGACTTCGGGCATGCATGGTATATGCGCCAGGTGATTACCAATGCCAGCCGGGAAGGAGCCCGTTACGGGATAATCTATAGAACCGATACCAACGGGAACCGGATCACCCCATCGGCTGTCTCTCCCACGATTAGCAGTTACCTGCTCACCACCTACAAACTACCGACCCTCCTGCCGGCCGATGCCAGTCCCAATATCACCGTAAGCGGCACAGGCTATACTTCTACGCAAAAGGGCGACCCTTTGGAGGTAAAGGTCACGGCTAATAAAACCTGGTTCATCGTATCCAATCTGATACCCGGGCTCGGCAAGCAAATCACCTTAAAAGCATCCACGGTAATGCTGATTGAATGAAGTCTGAGCCGGAGGAACCAGCAGCAGAAACATAATGAGTTTTCAGGTTAACTTGGCAATGGGGCAGTCCATTTATATGAAACCAATCAAGAGATTATAAAGGAGCAACTCATGGATATCTGGAAAACAAGCCTGAAAAGGTTAGGGAGAGATACCGAAGGAGCGGTGGCCATCATAACCGTCTTTATTCTGATGGCGCTTCTGGGGGTGGCCAGTTTGGCGATTGATATGGGCCAGCTCTACATGGTGCACAATGACTTGCAGAATACCGCCGACGCTGCGGCCCTGGCCGCGGCAGGAAATCTGATTACCAACCAAAACGGGGTGGCGGTGCGGGATGCCAACGCCGCCCAGCAGGCAGCTCTGACGGTGGCCCAACGCCAGCGCCAGCTTGAGGGATTTGCCGCCGTGGACCCGGGCGCCCGCAATGACCTGACCATCACTTTTGGTGAATGGAACCTGAAAACGGGCGACCCTGAAACCGCCTGGACGGAGATTGGCTCCACCTGCGGCAGCAATTCCAATGCCAATGCCATCAGGATTACTCTCCGCCGGGGCGTTGGAACGGTTACCGGGCCGGTATGCAACTTATTCGCACACATCTTCGGGATTGATACTACCGCAGTGGCGGCCACCGCCACCGCTTATCTAGGATATACCAGCCAAACAGCCCCCCAGGTGCCCCTGGCCCTGCCGGGGAACGGGCCGAACAGCCCTCTGGCGTCTAACGGCCACTCCGGCTGGTTGGCGCGTCTGTTGGGCCCCCGGGAGGCCGTGGCCACCACCACCAAGTCCTTGACTTTCAAGGATACCGGCGGCGCCAATGTCACTTCTACGGTGCCCACCAGTCCAACGGCTAATCTGGACCCGAATCAAGGGTATTTTTACACCGTTCACTCCAGTGACTCGGTGCCCGATACTATCACGAACACTCTGGCAAAGATTTATACTCCCAGTTTAAATGGGAGCGGTAATATTCCGGTGCGGGTGGGCGATTTAAAGGTGGGGCAGCAAGTCTATCCCCGGAGCGAATATCCTTGGGGCCGTAACTATATCGGGTCCATCTTCCAGAACTTGCAGAAGGCCTATTACTATAAGACGACCGGCAGCGCCACTAAGGCGCCCCTGGCCGGCACCGCCTGGCGGACCACCTTGGCGGTTCACGGCCTCATGAGCACGGCTTCTCTGCCGCAGAAAACGGGTTTCATGTCCCTGGCGCGGCTGCTGGCCCCCTTCTGGGCCTCGGAGGCCTATGCCTGTTCCACCCTAAGCTATCCGACCGTCAAGGTTTCAACTTTTGTCAACGCGGATATCACCGGCGTCACTTACAACAATTCCAGCAGTGACGATGGGAGCTATACTTACCCCAAAACCATTGCCACTCCGGCGCCAGCTACAGGCACTACCAGGTATACCGACAAAAAGGACTTCCTGACTCGTTATCCCAACAGCACCTGGAACCTCAACACCGTGACCATCAAGAATGTGACGGATGCCAGCACGGTATCGGTATCGCCTCAAGGCGGCAGCGGCAGCCTGTCCGGCGGGCCGGCTAATAACAATATCAATACAAACGCGCCTGCCGATGTAGGAGCACTTGCCACTATCCCCAGGCTGGTAAAGTAACCGGCCTCCAGACATCGGGGCGGTAGTCATGGGTCTGCCGCCCCGTACGGGTTGCTCCGGCCGACGCCACGGCCAGGACTTACTCCGGGCGGCTCCGGGTGGCTTTGCGGCATTGCCCTTTCCTCCCAAGGCAGACCCGCCGAGGCGGCTGGTTTGATTCTGCGGGGAGCAGTTTGCAAAATATAAGGATATATTAGCCAGAGTCTCTCAAGTCCGGCTCAAACAGTGGTGGATGGATATGGAAAGTATTGGGGGAATAAAAATTTTTGTGCAGAAAAGCGGGTGAATACTCACTCGTATTTCTTGGAGACTGACCTGTCTTGCGTCGATCCTCTCACCTACCTGGTGGATCAGCTTTCGGGGGGTGGGTCTGCTGCTGAGGCGGGCAACTCACGAGCCGTTGGTAACATTATCTACTGGACAACTCGCTTCAAGCCTCAGCTTCAGCTCTGCCAGGTTTTCCGGGGCAGGATTTTCAATGGGACAGATGGGATGGAAGGTACACCAATGCCGGTGACAGTACCCAGCGCACCTCAGGTAGCAGTCAGGGTTCCCCTCCCTGATTTGGTGTTTGCGAAAAGTGGAGGTAAAGGACAGTCTGGCGTGGGTAAGACATAACCCATGACTGTAACCGCTCACTCCCGACTCTGGCTCACCCCAGACTTTATCGCACCCAGGCCAAATGCATTTGTAGAGTATGCTTACCTCCCCCAGTCCCCAATTAGGTCTGATTCATTAAGGGATATCACCCAAACCATCGCCCATCCGTTAACCCGAGTTATCATCAACATGGTTCTTATGGTTATCGTCTTCCCGCCCTTCCGGATGGTTGCCGGTTTTTTCCAATGCAGACAGGACTTTCTTCGTGGCCAGATGACCCCGTACCAGTACGACTACATAGACGCCCACGATGAGACCCAGGATGGCAAGCATTATGACCATACGCCCTCTGCGACCATACAATGATTTGGCTTGGCCCGGCCCAAGCGGCTTGTTTGGTCCCGGCCATAATAATTCTTAGATTTTATCCACTATGTCTGACCAGGAGCGATAGGGAAATAAGGATTTACCCGGATTTTGGCTTGCTGATTAAAGGGTTCTTCGTGGGGGGGATGTCTGTAGGCGCAGGCAGGACGGCGGGTAATACCAGCCAAGGAAAGGCCGCATGAGGTTGCCGGGACCCCGGGAGAGCCGAGCTCAACCTAAAATGCGGGCATACCGGACAGGGCGCGATTGTGCCAAAGTGGGGTTTGGGTTGGCTTTTTCAGGGTCAAAACCCCGAAACCGCCCGTTTATGGAAGTTCAACCTTCTGGGGGAAGCGTTGCAGCCTATGGAAGTCAACCCCTCCACAATGTCACAGTTATCAGCCTCAGTGAAGAGGTTAGAGTGAGGTCAACCCCTCGCGGATGGCGTACTTGGTCAACTCGGCCACCCCTTTAATATTCAATTTTTCCATGACCTGTTGGCGATGAGTTTCTACGGTCTTTACACTGATATGGAGGCTGTCAGCTATTTGATTAGAAGTCTTGCCTTCGGTAACCAGTTGAAGGACTTCCCGTTCTCGGCAAGAGAGCAACTGAGACTCTGCAGATTCCAGAAAGGTGGACAAAGACCGGCAGTCGTTTTCCAAGAGGTCGGCAATCTCAACGCTAAGATAGGTCTTATGAGCCGCCACCATCCGGACCGCCTTGGCCAAATTCTTAAAGGCATCATCCTTAAGCATATAACCAGCCGCCCCCGCCTTGAGCATGTTTAAAACAAAACGCCGATCTTCATGCATTGAAAGAGCAATGATTTTCACATCAGACAACTCGGCGGTAATTTGGCGAGTGGCCTCGATACCATTCAGTTCCGGCATGTTAACATCCATGATAATTACATCAGGTGCTAAATCGCGAGCCAGCAGTTGCGCCATTCGACCATCCGTAGCGTCCCCCACAACTTTGATATCGGGCTCTTTTTCAAGCATGGCCCGCAGACCCTCTCGCATAATCCGGTGATCGTCGACAATCAGAACTTTGAAGCTCATGCCATTTCTCCGGGAAAACCTGTATTTAACCCCTGCATTTCTATTCAATATGATGAATTACCCTAACTCAATAGGGGAAATAGTGGATTTGTGCGTAAAAAAACCTGATTTTCCCATCAGGCTCCATAAATAGTTAGTTGATTATGTGGCGCCCAGGCTCGGGTGGGATATGGAGATCCAAGGCAGTCGCGATCCTGCGAGGATGCTCCGGTGGGAAAGCGATGCCGCCGCAGGGATCATAGCCAGGTCCAGAGATTGTACAAGATTGATTTCTTAAAAATCCTGGTACTATTATGCTCCCCACGAGCTGGGATGCTGTTGAGATGAGAATCGCCTCAGGGTTTAAGCTGAGCCATAAAGCTTGCGGGGTGGTTCATTACCCTGAAGCGCTCTCACAAATCTGAACCACTCTCTGCCCTTTGGCCGCCCCGGCGGTCATACCAGGGGAAGGTAAGACGTGAGGGGACGGGCCCGGTGTTCCAGGATGGTCCGTCTGTGGAGTTGGCCCGATTCCAGCAAGAAGAGCCGATTTCCCAGGGGGTAAAAGGCTTCCAGGGACTCGCCCAGCAGCAGGACGGCGGCCCCATAGCGGCTGCGGTATTCCCTCAGGACGGTGGCCAGCATGGCGGCCCCGGCGATGGTAGCAAGATCGCCGGAGACCACCGCCAGGATCAACTCCGCCCCTTTGACCAATTCCCGGGCCCATACAGCCCGAGCATAGACGGCGGCGGACACCTGGGGCGGGTTCTGGTCGAGATGGGTATTGAGTTCCAGGCGATCCAGCAAGTCGGCATGGGGCGCTAAAGCCTCTGCTTCCGAGCATCCCAGGTGATAACAGGGACCCAGGGCGATGTTCTCACCGAGAGTAATGAGGTGCAGCAGCACCTGCCGGGGTGAGATGTAGGCGATACGGCGCCGGAGGCGGTAGAGCTTTTCCCGGCGTCCCATGGCCGCGTTCCAGCCCCAATGGCGGACGCTGCCGGCCAGCGGGGCCTGGAGGGTGGCCGCCACTTCCAGCAGGGGTAAGCTCACGGCCGGGCCGGTCCCTTCAATGAGCACGACCTCGCTGAATCCCACCGCCAGCGACAGGGGCGCGGGCCAGGCGGCGTCTTCCGGCAGGGTGACCAGATCCAGGTTTAAGGCGTGGTGCAGCATAGATGCCGTAGCGCTTCAGGGCGGCCCCAACCCGGGGCCGCTCACAGGTAATAAGCCGTGGTTATGATGATGTCCATGGCCCCCACGAGCACCAGGCTCCAGATGGCCGCCAGGGAGGTGTTGCGCGCCACCTCATCGAGGTTGACGCGGCAACTGAAGCCGAAATAAAGGGACACGGTGGCAATGAGCATGGCGAAGAGCGTGGTCTTGGCAAAACCCACGCTCAGGTCAATCCACTGCAGGGCATTGACGAAGGACAGCCAGAATTTGGTCCAGAAGATCTCGGCAAAGACCTGGGCGAAGAGATACCCCCCGATGATGGCGGCGAAGACGCACAGGACATAGAGGCAGAGCAGGCTGATGGTGAGCCCCCAGAAGCGCGGCACGCCCAGGTAGCGGTAGGGATCGATGCCCATCATCTTCAAAGCGCGAATCTCCTGGTTCACGGACATGTTGCCGATTTCCACGGTGACGGCGCCGCCGGAATTGAGCAGAACGAAGAACGCGGCCCACACCGGCCCCACCTCCCGGACCACGATGGTGACCAGCAGCCAGCCGACGAATTCCTCCCCCTGGAGCTTGACCAGCTGCTGGGTGGCATGGACGATGACCAACATGCCCAGCATGAGGGATGTAAAGACCAGGATATAGGCCCGCCGGATAGCGGTGAAATACACCTGCCGGGCCACTTCCCGGCAGAGCAGGCCCACACAGGGGGGACCGGCGAAGGTCCCCAGGAGGAGGCGATGGAACATGGCGCCGATGTCCAGCAATCGGGTGAGCCGAAAGGCAAAGCGGCCCCAGGCCTGCCCTAGGAGCCCGCCCGGGACCCTTAACACCCTAAATAATCGGTTCATGAGGTTCCTGTGAGGCCGACGGGGGAGGTAATTCCAGAGAAAAGACCGCGCCGCCCGGCTTCCGGGGCGCCACCGTGAGACTGCCGCCGTGCTGGGCGGCGATGGCCGCGGCCAATGCCGGCCCCAGGCTCCCCTGGATCCGGTCCGGATCGCCGAAGGGATTTAACCACTCCTGGCACTCCGCGGCTGAGCGCGGGTTCCCGGAAACCCAGATCGCCAGGCGCACCCCCCCCGCGGGGCTGGGCTCCGCCTTGATACCCAGCTCCCCGGCCGGCGGCAGCAGATCCACCGCAAAAGTCAGGAGATAGAGCACGGCCAGGTTCAGTTTAGCCGCGGAGGCCCAGACCAGCGGCAGGGGCGCGAACTCATGGTGCAGCGTGACCTCCGCGGGCAGCCCGAGGGTCGCCAGGCGCCAGGCCCGCTGTAAATTCGGGGTGACATCAATGCGATCCCATTCCTCGTGCGGGTCAGACCAGAGGTGGGAGAGATCATCAAACACCGTCTCCAGTTGGGCCCGCAGCGAGGCCAGGGACTGCTGGGACGAGCCGGTCGCCTCCCCCTGGCCCAGTTCCTGTTCCAGACTCTGCAATTGAGCCTGCCAGGCCCGGAAGGCGGGAAGCCCCCTGGCTATCACCTTCCCCAAGCAGGCCCGGGCTTCTCCGTCAATCAGCCGCTGGCCCAGCCTGGGCACGGCCGTGCCCAGCCGTTCCAGGACCTGCTGGATCATCAACACCTCGGCCTGTCCCTGGGAATCCACCCTTTTCAGGTTCTCTATCCAGAGCTCGAATTCCTCGGGTTTGGCGCCCTCCAAAGCCGAGGTGACCACGCTGAGGGTCCGCAAAGGCTCGGTGATGTGGCGCACCCAGATGTAGATAAGGCTCATGGCCAGGACCCCGGAGATGAGCAGGCTCAGAATGATCTCCACCCAGATGTCCCGGCGGATGTTGCTCTGCTCCTGGCTCTGGAGGAGGAGCAGTTGACGCATGCGGTTGGTATCGATGCCGATTTTAGCCACGCCCCAGAAGACCGCTCCTTCATCCGCCAGCAGCACGTGCACCGGCATGTAGCGCAGCAGCATCTCCCCTTCTTTTTTGGGACCCCGATTGACGGATTCCTGAATGGCGTTGTCCACCCGCTGCTGCGAAGTGATGCTGTTGACGAGGTCTTGTTCCAGGCCTTGAAACGACTTCATGATTTTCTGGGGGCCGGCCATGGGTTCCAGTTCCCGAGCCGCCCGGCGATAAAACAGGTACGTCAGGTGCCGGCCCTGGGCGTCTTTCTGCCCCTGGATCAGCTCAATGCCTTCGATGATTTCATTGAAGGTAACTTTCTCCCACAAGAGACCCTTGATCCACTGATCCATCTCCGTGTTCGAGGTCGGGGTCACGGTCAACAACCCCTTGACGTTGGAAAATTCCAGCACCAGGAGCCGGGCGATGGTAGTGGCTTCCACTTCGTAAGCCTCTTTCATGGAATTGATGGTGCGGTTCTGGAGGCCGTCCAGGGTAAGGTTGAGAAGGGGGAAAAACAGCAGGATGACCACGGCGCACAACAAGAAGGTGGCCCCGGCCAGGACGAACAGCCGGTTTCGCAGGGAATAGCGGATGAAGGTCTCGGGTGTGTTCATCTAATCAGGGGTCTGGTCTTTTTTCATTTCCGCAATGGCCCAAGCCAGGGCCGCCTCCGGGGTTTGCCGGCCGAACAATGTTTCATCCATAACTTTTTCCAGCACATTGTTGATGCGGCGGCTATGGGGCCGGGGGCGCATCACCATATCCTTCTGGGCAAAAGTATCATTGTACACCTGCAACACTTCTTGGTTGGTGACCTTTTCCAGGGCCCGGATCAGGGATGGCACCTGCCCCATGGTTTCCGCGGCCAGGAGCTGAAATTGCTCGTCGGCCACCACGCTGATAAACTGCTTGGCCTGCTCGATGATCTCCGGATCGGTAACGGAGAAGCGGTTGACGGCCCAGCCAAAAGAGCCGATGTTGGAATAACGGTGGGGGTGACCCCCCTGGGCCGGAATGGGAGCCACGCCCACCTGGCTGGTGCTGGTGAGGCTCCCCGGGGGCGGGCCCTTGGCGATCAAATCGCTCAAGTCCTTCATGCGGGTACTCCAGTTAATCATAAACAGGGTCTGGCCCTGGAAAAAAGCCTGACGCAGGCTCCCCGTGGGGTCGAATTGTTGCAAGGCCCCGGGGCCGGGCATCATGCTCCCCTGCATGGTGATAAGCGTCTTGAGCGCCGCCACGAACGCATCGGCGTTATTCTGCTGGGGCAGGACAAACTGGCCGGCGTCATCGATGACCTGGCCGCCGAAGCCCCAGAGAATCGGATAAAAATCATTTAGGGTGTTAGTGGAGTGGATGAGCAGGCCGTATTTCAGAGACTTTTCCTGGGGGAGGACCGTACGGCAGATGGCCCTGAGTTCCTCCCAGGTGCGAGGGGGCGCCAGGTTATAGCGCTTCAGGATATCCCGACGATAGAAGAGGATGTTGCCCTTGATGTTAGTAGGAACGGCCACTAGCTGCTTGCCCGGTCGGCCGGTGAGGTGGGCCAGGGACACGGAGAAGGCCTCAGCCACCGCCGGCACCAGCTCCGTCCGGTCAAAGACCTTGGTGCGTTCCAGTTCATAGAGCCATCCGACCACCCCATAGCGCTGCACCCAGGGGGCGTCCAGGAGCAGCACGGTGGGTATCTTGCTCTCGGTGGAAAGTCCCAGCACAAAAGGCTCGAACGGGAGCAGGTTTTCCGGCACCAGGATACCCTTAAAGTTCCGGTCGAAATCCTTGTACACGGAACTCTTGCCCTTCTGCGCCAGGAGCCGGATCAATGCGCGGGTGGGGGCATCGAAGGTGTAAGAAATGGGCTGGGGCGGCGACATGTCCGGGCTCGCCCCGCACCCCAGGCAGAGCAGGCACAGGAGGACGCAAAATTCTCCGGCAATCTGCTTCATGACAGCCTTAAGTAAAAGGCGCGGCGTGACCACTTTCCCACCCTAATACGGTTTCACCGGTTTATCGGCTATTAGCACCGCCAGTTGAGGCCGGTATTTCTCCAGGCTCAGGGGCACTAAGAACAGGAGGCAGGCCAGCAACCCCACCCCTTCGAGTAAAAACACCCAGCCGTAAGCCCCGGCCTCGCTGCCCGAAAGATAAGCGAGCCGGTCTTTGAGGAATCCCCCGGTCATTTCCCCCGCGGCCAGGGCCAGGCCGCTGGCCAGATTCCACAGGCCCATGAAGATGCCGCTGAAGGTGGGGTGGGCCATGCTCATGGTCAGGTGGGACAGTCCCACGTTGTAAAAGCCACGGGCCAGCCCCAGGAGGCAGAGGGCATAGATGCCCCAGGTCGGGTCAGGTTTAAAGGAAGTGAGGCTTAGTAACCCAAAGGCGGCGGCGCCCACCACCAGGCTGACCATCAGGACGATTTTGTTGGCCCAGTTCTGCCGGGCGCTGACCAGCAGATGCACCCCCACCATGCCCGCCAAGATGCCGTAGGTGGTGTAAATTCCGAACCGGCTGGTTTGGGCCACCGGCAGGGCCAAGACTTCCCCGCCGTAAGCGGTCAAGAGGAAAGTTTGAATGGCCAGAAAGAAGATCGAAGTCCCCAAAAAGGCAAAAAAAGCCAGGGCTTGCCGGTTGCCGGCCAAAAATTTCAAAGTGGGCCACAGCCGCATCTGACCGTGCTGGTGGTTAGGGACGCCCTCGCAGCGAGGTTCGATGTCCCAGGCCCCCCAGAGGGTGACCGCCACCACCACCAGGGTGACCACCAGGAAAAGCTGGTGGATCTTGTCGGGGTCGAAAGCCGGGAACAGCACCCCGGCGAGGGTGGAGCCCACGATAAAACCCAGCAGGGTCAGGATCCACACCATGGTTAGAGCGCTGCCCCGGTCCCGCTCCGGGACCTGGTCCACCAGGAGGGCATTGACGGCGGTGGCGGATACGGTGGTGCCAATGCCGAACAGGGAAAACAGCAGCACCCCCTGGTACAGAAGGGGGCGGCTGTGGGGCTGGGCTCCCAGCGCCAGGGCCCAGTCGGGGAAAAACGGCATGACCGCCACGCTGAGCAGCATGCCCCCCCAGATGTATGGGGACCGGTGACGACCCCGGAAGGGATGGGTGTCGGAAAAATAGCCGGTAACCACTCCCACCGGGGTCATCACGTGTTGAAAGGCAAAGCTGAAAGTCACCAGGGCCGCGGGCACCGTCAGGTCCACGATCAACACCCGGTTCAGGACGTTGGCCAGCAATACCACCAAAAATGAGGTGGCAAACCGCACCACGCCTAATTTCAGTACCAGCCGCGAGATAACCATAGGCCTGTTTGCAGCATAAACCGGGTTGCCCGAGAAGTAAAGCCCGGAGACTACGGCCTTTTATGCTTCCAGCCCAAGGCTGACCAATCGGAGCATTTAATAGATTACTCTTTAACCTGAACCCTCAGATGAATCCCCCTATGCTCCCTTTGCCAAAGGGGGGAACTATGCAGAATCTTTTAGGAAGTCCAGTTTTGCCAAAGGAGGATTTCGGGGGATTTTCCATCTGATTACATAATTGATGAATTCCATTTTCTGCTTTGAATGATAACTTGCCTCTCCGGAGGGGCGGGGAGGGCACCGTCCCCGCCGGGGCAGTCCTTTATGCAGCCCGGCACATCTCGTCGTACAGTTTAAGATAAGCCGCTACCATGGCGTCCCGGGAAAAGTTTTTTGCCACGTGCGCCCGGCAGCGGTGCGGGTCCATCCCGGCCAGCCGCGGCAGACTGCCCTGTAGCTCCTCGTACGTCAGTACCGCAAACCCGGTTTCGCCGTGGGACACCACTTCGGGCACCGCCCCCCGGGCGTAGGCCAGGACCGGAGTGCCGCAGGCCATGGCCTCCAACATGGCCAGACCGAAGGTCTCGTCTACCTCCAGAGGCAACACCAATGCCTTGGCCCGCTGCATCAGGTCAACCTTGCGGGCATGATCCGCCGGCCCCAGGTAGGCGATCTGCTTCCCGTCAATCTGATCGCGAATCCGGCGGTCAAAATACGGCCGGTCCGGTTCGAAGACCGGCCCGGCAATGAGCAGACGCGACCCGGTCTCCCGGGCCAGGCGGATGGCGGTGTGGAGACCTTTGTCGGGGTAGATGCGGCCCAGGAAGAGGAGAAAATCTTCCTTGGCTGCCTGGAAGGGGTAGTCCGCCAGGTGCAGGCCGTGGGGGATCAGGTGGAGGTGGGGATGGCCCTGGAGTTGCCGGGCCTGAAAGGCGCTCACCGCCACCAGGTGCGCCTTGGGAAAACTGAGGAGGTAGTCCCGCTTCATGGGGAACAGCGGCGTGTGAATGGTGATGGCCAGGGGCGCGGCCGGGGCCAGGGCCCAAAACCCGGCGGCGGCCTCCAGGTGCGAGTGAATCACCGAGGGCGGCTGCTCGCGTAGGCGGGCGAAGGCGTAAGACAGGTGGAGGTTCTCGGAAAACTTGTCCGGCGGCCAGAAGGAGGTCAGAAAATGCCCATATTGGGGCACTTCCAGGGTGGAATCCCCGGCGCTGAACAGCCACACCTCCACCCCCCGGGCCTTGAGCCCGCGGATAAGGGTGGCCACCATCAGCTCTGTGCCGCCGTAAGTCACGGGGGGCACCGGAATCCAGGGGGGTGCGATCTGGGCCACCTGCATCAGCCGCCTCCCTGGGACAAGCGGGCCCGCACCTCCGGACAGGTTGACAGGGGCGGCAGGGTGACGTCGGCCAGGGGAACCTCCATCCAGGCCAGCGGCTCCCCGGCTTCCCCGTCGGGCACCGGGATGCTGAGCCGCGGCTGCGCAATCTCCGGCGCCTGCCAGCGCAGCAGGCCCGCCCCGGTCAGGGATTCCATCAAGGTGTAGAACACGGTCCCGGCCATCTGGTCCAGCCCCCGGTGGCGGGGCGTGGAGGTGAGGGGGGCGTGGCGGTGGTCCATCCGTCCCACATAGACCTGGACCAGGTGTTCCAGATCAGGGGTGCCGGGCGCCAGACCAAGCTGGTCCAGGGCAAAGGACAGGAGGGTCAAGGTTTCCACGCCGAAACCCGTCTTGAAGGGCAAGCGGCTCCAGAACTTCAAGGTGCCGGCGATCTCCCCGGACAACAGGTAGGCTAACTTCTGGAGGGCCTGGACCCCGGCATGGGGGCACAGGGCCAACAGCGACCGGAGCATGGTGTTCAGCCGGCCGCCGTGAGGGCGCTGATAGACGATCTTGGCCGCCTCCACCGTATGAAACCAGAGGATGGCCCCCACCGGGTCCACCACCCAGCGGGAGTGGAAGTAGGGGGGCCGGATGTCGGCGTCGATGAACGCCACCGCGGTCCGGGGATGGGTCACGTTTTCGGTCACCATGAGATGATACAGGAAGGCCCGCATGGACGCGCCTTTGCCCAGGGAGGCGTGCTGCTGGTCCGGCGGCAGCAGCCTGGCCGCGGGGAAGACCTTAACCTGGGGAAAGAAATCGGTCAGACGCCGCAAACTTTCCGGGCGCTCTCCCCCATAGGCGACCCAGACCTGATCGATGAGGCTCCCGAACAGCGGCCGCAGCATGGCCAAGAGGGCGCCCAGGTTGCCGGCCTCCCGGGCGGACCCCAGGGGAAAAACCAGGTGCACCGGCGCCCCTTGCTCCTGTTTCAGGCGGGTCACCGCCTCCGGGTCAAAGCTGCCGGCGGGAATCAGTCCCAGAGCGGGGAGCCGCGCGGCGCGGTCCCAGTCTTGGGGCTGGATCACCAGAGGCGGGCCGCTCACGCCGCCCCCCACAAGGCCCGGCGGGCGCTGGCCGCGACTTCAGGGGCCGCCAGCCAGTCCTGGAGGGCCTGCCAGAGGCTGACGGTTTCCAGAAATCCCCGGTAAACCTCGGCGCCCGTCTGCTCCAGCCGGTCCATCATAGCCAGGTTCATCAGGGTCTGCCGCGCACTCTCGGGGTCACCCTGGGCCAGATAGTCCAGGGCAAGGAGGGTGTGGCTCCGGAAGGCCCTTTCGGGCAGGTCGTCCGTAAGAAAATTACCGGGGTAGGGCTTGAATTCCTCGGCAGTCACCCCGGCCCGTCCCGGACCGGGTTCCTGCTGCCGCAATTTCAGCCGGGTGTAGTAAAACCGCACCAGGTCCTGCCTGAGCCGCAGCCAGGTGGGGTGGGGCTTGTCCGGCGGCAGGTGAATGATGCTCAGGGTGTGGTCCATAAAAAAAGGTATCTCGAACATACGGGCGTTCAGGAGGTAGTCAGTGTCTTCTCCCCGGGTGATGGCGGGGTCGAAGGGAAGGCGGCGAAAGAGAGTTGCGGGTAAGGCCAGGTTGCCGCCGAACCCGAGGAACGTGGGTTTCAGGCGGTGGCCGGCCAGCACCAGATCCTGAAGCGCGACATTCAGCCAGCGCATCTTGGGCCAATATCCGGCCCAAGAGGCGGCGGGCTCGGGAAGCAGGACGCCACCATCCTGGTTCCGGTAAATTCCGGCCAACCCGAAGACGGGGTACTCCCGGGACAGCAACTCAAGGTCCTCCTCGACTTTGTCCAGGAAATCCGGATCGGCGACCACTTCGTCGTCGTCCAGGCTAAGTAATGCCCCCGCGCCGCAGATATTGGCGAGAATCAAGGTAATATTGCGAATCTGGGAATACCCGGCCAAAGACAGCAGGGGCAGCCACTCGGTCCGGCCCCGGGTTCGACAGAAGTCCTGGAGGATGGTGAGGTGCGGGGCCGCAAACAAGCGCACCGGGGAGGGCAGGGGCGGGGACTCGATGACCTCCCGGACCCGGCGGGCCACCGCGGCTTCAAGAGCCGGGGCGGTGGCCGCGGCCACCACCCCCACCTGCACCCCCCGGGCGGCCAGGGGGGTTAAGCTCTCAAGGGTCCGGCGGAGCGTCCCCGGCGTGTCCAGGGGCGTGGGGTGATCAAAGACGATGGCTTCCGGCCCTTCCCCGCCGGGATAGGTCCAATACGTGGGAATTGCTGCAAAGTAACCGCGCATGGGTTCAGGCTAACCACTGCGCCCGGATGAGTCAAGGAGATTATCTCGGCGCCGGCCCGGGTGAGGCCAAAGGGTTAGACAGCCATGGCCCGGTGCGGCGAACCGCGGCGGCGCATCAGGAATCATCGCCGGTGGAAATCAACTGACCCTCAAACTTCTCTTCCTGCGGCAGGTAGCGGATCTCAAACTCATTGAGGGTTCCGGCTCTGCCCCGGTAATCAATGGCATATTGCCAAAAGCCGGGCTGTTCCGGGCGCTTGCTGAAAAGATAATCCACCCATAAGACAGTCCGGGTGGATTTCCGGGTCCCCGAAATCACGGTCAAGGCCACGGGATATTGGATCACCCGGTCCTGGGCCTCGCTGTAGCCGATCAAGGTGGTGGGCAATCCCATGCAGGCGACGGCATCGAATAGGGCAAATTCCCAGGCATGGCCATCGCCGTTGTAATCTCTCAGCCACAGGATGGTGGGTTTGCCCTCTTTGCCCTTGGGCACGCCTTCCACATGATAGTAGAGTCCAGCCTCGATGCGATACGGGATATCGAAGGTGTCGTCACCTTCAAAATTGAGAATTTTGATGGTATTAATAATTTTTTTGGCCTGGGGGTCAACCAGCGATACCCGGGTGGGGCCGCTATAGTGGCTGCCTCGGGTATATTCCGGGCAGGTATAAGGGTCATCCGGATTGTCCCGGGGAACTTTGAGGGGATTGAGCATCCACAACATGAGGGCCCGATGCGGGTGCTGGATTGACTGAATGGGTTGGACCTCAATGATCTGACCCCCGGCCGGCAGCCCATAATTGTCCATCTGGCTTAAAGCCGCAGACCCCAACAGAACGAGGATGCATAAGGCGAACAGGGTAGTTTTCATTATCCCCTCCGGGGTATCGGTTATCATTGGCCGGGATTATGGCACAAGGCTTCCGGGATAGCGTGCGTGGTTAGAAGTCCCCGGCCGGGAAATCATACAGCGTCCCGAATTTTTGCTGGAGGTAGCGCACCAGGCATAGGGGCGTCAGGTCCTCCCCGGTCACCTCCCGAACCAGGGGCCGGGCCCAGAGACGTTGGCCCTGGGAGTGAATCCGCGCCCGGAGCCAGGTGAGCAGCGGCGCATAATCGCCTGCGGCGAACTGCTCCTCCAGGGGGCCCAGCTCCGCCTCGGCCCGGGCGTAGAACTGGGCGGCATAGAGGTTCCCCAGGGTGTAGGTGGGAAAATACCCGAAGAGCCCAGCGGACCAGTGGATGTCCTGCATGACACCCTGGCCCGGATCAGGGGGGGTCAGTCCCAGGGAGGCGCGCATCTTGTCGTTGAAGGCCCCGGGGAGGTCCTCCACCTGAAGATCGCCGTTCAGCAAGGCCCGCTCGAGCTCAAAGCGCAGGAGGATGTGCAGGTTGTAGGTCACTTCGTCGGCCTCGGTGCGGATCAGCGACGGTTTGACTTCATTGATGGCAAAGTGAAAGACTTTGAGGGGCACGTCCTGGAGGACGGGAAAGGACGCCTGAACCCGGGGATAAAAAAACCGCCAGAAGCCCAGGGAGCGCCCCACCAGGTTTTCCCACAGCCGGGACTGGGATTCGTGGATGCCCAGAGAGACGGTGTCTCCCCGGGGGGCGCCCCAATGCGCCGCCGGCAGTCCCTGGTCGTAAAGGGCGTGACCGGTTTCGTGCAAGGTGCCGAAAAAAGCCTGGCTGAAGCGGCGCTCGTCAAAACGGGTGGTGATGCGGACGTCCCCGGGGCCGATGTCGGTTGAAAAGGGGTGGGCGGTTTTGTCCAGGCGGCCGCCCGCGAAATCGTACCCGAGGCTTTGGGCCGCCAGCCGGGCCAGGCGCTCCTGAGCTTCCACCGGGAAATGCCGGCGCACCACCTCGCTTTGGGGCCGCCGCCGGCTCCCCTGAACCGCGTCCAGGACCAGGAGGAGGGAGACCCGCAGCTCTTCCAGGAGAGGCGCCAGCCCCGCGGAGGTCTCGCCCGGCTCAAAGAGGTCCAGGTGGGCGTCATAGGGTTCGGCGGCGTAGCCCAGGGCCTGGGCCTCCTCCCGCTTCAGGGCGACGACCTTGACCAGGAAGGGTTTGAAGGTGTCCCAGTCGCCCTCCGGCCGGGTTCGCTCCCAGGCGGTTTCCCCTTCGGCGGTGGCTTTGGCCAGGGCCACAGCCAATTCCGGGGGAATCTTGGTGGCCCGATCGTAATCCCGTCGCCACTCCCGGACGTTCACTGCGGGGTCCGCTCCCAGGTCCGCCATCAGGTCCGAGTCCTCTACCCGGGCCAGGGCCTCCCCCAGTCGAGGGTCGGTGGCCCGGGCATGAATCCACTTGGCCAGCATAGCGAACTGATTGTGCCGATGCGGATGGCCGTTGGGAGGGATATGGGTGCGCTGGTCCCAGCCCAGCACGCGGCCCATGGATTTCAAGTAGGCGGTTTCGAGGCTGTGCTCCGTCAGCCATTGGTAGGCCTCATCGGGCGTCATGGGTTACCTCCTGAAAAGTTCGAAATCGAAGGGTAGCACAGGTGCGTGCCCCTGGCCCCCTCCCTCAGTCACGCTGCAGTTGCCAGGCCACCCAGGTGTAACTCTTCTCCGGCGGGAGTTCGATGACCCATTCGTCCCGGGTGCGCCGGAGCTCCTGGACCCAACCCGCCTGTTCATAGCGGGCCCGGAGGTCGTCTTCCTGGGTGTCTTTGAAGCCCGACAGAATCAGCCGGGCGTCGGGTGCCGCCAGCCGGGTGAATTCCGCCACTTTATCCAGTTGGACCGTCCAGGGCAAGTTGCCCAGCAAGACTCCGAATTTTCCCCGGAGGCACTCCGTGGACCCGCGAACCACCTGCACGGAGGCGGCCAAGCCGTTGGCCCGGGCGTTGTCCCGGGTAGTGGCCGCAGCCCGCCATGAGAGATCCACCCCCACCCCGGACTGGGCGCCGGCGGCCACTCCGGCCAGGAGGAGCACCCCCGAACCGCAGCCTACGTCCAGGAGCCGCGTACCGGCCTCGCGGGCCAGGGTCTCGGCCACCAGCTCCAGGCAGAGGCGGGTGGTGGGATGGCCCGGCGGGAAGGTTGAGGCGGCCGCCAGCACCAGCACGCGCTCCCCGGGCCGAATCCGGTAGGGCCGCCAGCGGGACCGCAATACCAATTCAGGCGATAACCGGTAAAACATAGTTGGGTGATGACCCCCAGTGAGCCCCGGCTTTTTTCTCTTCAGGGGCTCTTCAACGTTGGACCGTAGGGGCGACCCACCGGGTCGTCCCTTCCCCGGCCCTGATCATAGACGGCTGGGGCCGCGTCTGTCAAGGAGCGGGTCCGGGAAGAAATTCGCGGTGCCGCCGGTGTTGACCCCGCCCCTCTTTTTAGATAAGAATAGATAAAATTTAGTGAAACCGCCGGTTTCGCCGAAAGTTATTACCATGAGGGCCTTAAAGAAGTTCCGTGCTTGGGCCCCCGGCGCCTTGGGGGCTTGAGATGGGGTGAAGGTAACGGCTGGCTGGGCCGAAGAGTCTCTGAGATCATATGGAAGCCCCGTTTTTGGGTGTCCGTGGTTTTTGCCGCCGAGGGCGGCGGCGCCACATTTTTCCGTTTTACGGGTTGGCCAAGGGCTCAGGGGCAACGGCCCCGGGTCATTAACCGCAGCACCGGCATTCAGGTAACATGGAAAAGATTCTTTTGACCAGGGCCGGCTATGAAAAGCTCATCCGGGAGTTGGAGTTTCTCAGCCGGGTGGAACGGCCCCAGGTGGTCCAGGAGATCTTGGAGGCCGCCCAGGAAGGCCGGGTGGAGAAAAATCCCGATTTCCAGTCCGCCCTGGTCCATCGCCGGCAGCTGGAGCGGCGCATCAGGCAGTTGCAGCAGACCCTGGCCAACGCCGAAGTGCTGGTGGGGAGCAACCTGTCTCCCGACAAGGTAAGATTCAACGCCCGGGTGAAAGTGGTCAATCTGAACACCGGGCAGGAGCGTGAATATAAAATGGTGGGTCCCCTGGAGGCAGACGCGGCGGCGGGGCACCTCTCCCTGGCCTCACCATTGGGCAAGGCCTTGCTGGGCCGCGCCGTGGGAGACCGCCTCCAGGTGCAGACGCCCCGGGGCATCAGGCTGTACCAGGTTCTGGAAATTCATCGGGAACAGGTATGAACGACGCGGCGCACCACCACTCGCACCGGCCTTATAGCAGCAGACGGCGCCTACAGTTGGCCTTCTGGACCCAGTTGGCGTTTTTCGTGGTGGAGTTGGGGGGCGGCATTCTCACCAACAGCTTGGCCCTGTTGGCCGACGCCGGGCACATGCTCAGCGACGTGGGCGCCCTGGGATTGAGCCTCCTGGCTTTGGCCTGGACCGCCAGGCCTCCCACCGCCCAAAAAACCTTCGGCTACCACCGCCTGGAAATCCTGGTGGCCCTGGTCAACGGGTTGGTGCTCTGGGCCATGGCCGCGTATATCTTTTTTGAGGCCGCCAAGCGGTTGTTTCAGCCGCCGGCCATCAGCGGCAGCCCGTTGATCATCATCGCCAGCCTGGGTCTGATGGTTAACCTGTTCGGGATGTACGTGCTCTTGCCCACCCGGGAGCACAACATCAATCTCCGGTCGGCGTTCATCCATCTTTTGTCCGACTCCTTTGCCTCTTTTGCCGCGGTGGTGGCCGGGCTGGCTATCTGGTGGCAAGGCTGGTACTGGTTCGATCCTCTGGCCGGCGTCATCGTCGGGGTGATGATCGTCATCAGCAGTTGGCAGCTGGTGTGGGAGGCGGCGGACATTTTGCTGGAGTCCACCCCCCGGCATATCGCCGCGGAAGAGGTGCAGCGGTCCCTGGAGAACCATCCCCAGGTGAAGCAGGTGCACGACCTGCACATCTGGACCATCGCCTCGGGAATCTATGCCCTGAGCGTCCACGTGACTATCGACAACCACAGTAACCGGGACTGTCTTACCTGGGAACTGGAAGAACTGCTGCGCCAGCGGTTCGGCCTGGAGCACAACACCATCCAGGTCGAGGGTCCGGATTTCCATGACCCTCGGGTCTGTCCATTAAACCGCCGGGAAGGCGGCGTCTGATAATGCGACCGCTTAAGACTCCTGGCGGTCCGCCGGTTGATTATGATCTTAATGAGGAGGAAGCATGTCGCCAAATCGCTGGGAACTGAAACCCGAGAGCTTGCGGGCCGTCTGTGACCCCGACACTTTGGGATTCGAAACCACCTTGGACGTCAGCCCCCTGAAGGAAAAGGTGGTGGCCCAGGATCGGGCCGTCCACGCCCTGGAGTTCGGCCTGGGGGTGAAGGACCTGGAATATAACATCTTCGTGGCCGGGCCGCCCCGGGCCGGGAAGACCGAAACCATCATGGCCTACGTGCAGGAGTTGGCCGCCACCGAGCCCACGCCGCCGGATTATATCTACATCCACAATTTCAAGGACCCGGAGCAGCCCCAGAGCCTGAGCCTGCCCACCGGCAAGGGCAGGCTCCTGAAGGCGGACATGGAAGTGCTCATCTCGAACCTGAAGATGCAAATCCCCGAGGTGTTTGAGAGCGAAGACTACTCCGGCCGCCGTGAAGCCCTGATGCACGGCTTTACGCAGGAACGCAACAAGATCCTCCAGGAGCTGGACGGCAAGGCGGGCGAGGAAGGCTTTATTCTCAACATTTCCCCTACCGGCCTGATGATCTTCCCCGGCAAGGAAGGCAAGCCCTTGAGCGAAGATGAACTCAAGGGCCTGAGCGATGAGGACCGGGAGACGCTGCGCCAGAAGTCGGCCACGCTGCACACCGAAATGAATGAGGCCATTCGCAAGATCCGCAAGATGGAAAAGGAGTTCCAGGAACAGGAGAAAAAGCTGGACCAGGACGTGGCCCTGTATGTGGTGGGCCATCATATGGAGGAGTTGCGGGAGAAATACCAGGACCTGCCCCAGGTCCTGGACTACCTCAAAGACGTCCAGGAAGACATCCTCAAAAATATCGACGACCTGAAACGCCGGCCCGGGGCCCAGAGCCCCTTTCCTTTTCCCGCGCCGGAGCCGTCTTTCGTTCAATATCAGGTAAACGTCTTTGTGGACCATTCCGAGACCAAGGGCGCCCCGGTGATCATGGAGAACAACCCCACTTACCCCAACCTGTTTGGGGCGGTGGAACGCCGGGCCCAGTTCGGCGCTCTGGTGACCGATTTCACCCTGGTCCGGGCCGGGGCTTTGCAGCGGGCCAACGGCGGCTACCTTGTCCTGGAGGCCCTGGACCTGCTGCGCTGGTTCTTCTCCTATGAGGCTTTAAAGCGCTGTTTGAAAAACGGGGAGGTTAAGATCGAGGACCCCATGGAGATGTTCGGGATGATCACCACCCGCAGCCTCCAGCCCCAGCCCATCCCCCTGAACATCAAGATCATCCTGGTGGGGGACCCCTATATCTACCAGCTTCTCTATATTTACGACGAAGATTTTCATAAATTCTTCAAGATCAAGGCCCAATTCGATTGGCGGATGCGCCGGACCGACGACCACCTCCGGCAGTTCTGCGAGTTGCTGGCCAGCTATTGCCAGGGGAAGGAACTCATGCCCCTCCACAAGACCGGTATGGCCCGCCTGGTGGAGTACGCCCAGGAACTGGCCGGGCACCAGCAAAAGCTCACCCTGCAGCTCAAAGAGGTCCAGGACGTCCTCAAGGAAGCCAATTACTGGGCCCGGAACAATACCCACGAAGCGATCCTGGGCTCCGACGTGGACAAGGCCATTGATGAGAAGACCTACCGGGCCGACCTACCGGAAGAAAAGCTCCAGGAGTTCATCGATGACGGGATGCTGTTCATCGAGACCGAGGGCCGGGTGGTGGGGCAGATGAATGGCTTGTCGGTATATTCGCTGGGGGACCACTCTTTCGGCCGCCCGTCCCGGATCACCGCCAGCGTTGCCCTGGGTAAGGATGGCGTGGTGACCATCGACCGGGAGTCCCAGCTCTCGGGCAACATCCACAACAAGGGGGTCCTGATTCTGGCCGGTTACCTGAAAAGCCGCTTTGCCCAGGACAAGCCCCTGGCCCTGTCGGCCAGCCTCTGTTTTGAGCAGAGCTATGGCCTGGTGGAAGGAGACAGCGCCTCCCTGGCGGAACTCTGCACCCTCTTATCCGCGGTGGCCGAACTTCCCCTGGCCCAAAACCTGGCCATGACCGGGTCTGAGAGCCAGCGGGGCGAGGCCCAGCCCATCGGCGGGGTTAACTGGAAGATCGAGGGTTTCTATAAGGTCTGCAAAGCCAGGGGCCTGGACGGCACCCAAGGGGTCATCATCCCCAAGGCCAATGTCACGGAGTTGATGCTGAAAAAAGAAGTGGTGGACGCGGTCAAGGCAGGCACGTTTCACGTCTGGGCCG
>JBKQVS010000063.1:0-7180 GCA_052139855.1 Desulfobaccales bacterium | reverse complement strand
GGAAAAGACCCTGGCGTCGATCACCACGCCTTCGATCCCCGGGGGGACCCGCAGCGAGGTATCCTTCACGTCCCCGGCCTTCTCACCGAAAATAGCCCGGAGCAGCTTCTCTTCCGGGGTGAGCTGCGTCTCCCCCTTCGGGGTGATCTTGCCCGCCAGGATGTCGCCGGGGCGCACTTCCGAACCCAGCCAGATGATGCCGCTGTCGTCCAGGTTGCCCAAAGCGTCTTCGCCCACGTTGGGGATATCCCGGGTGATCTCTTCTTTCCCCAGCTTGGTGTCCCGGGCCATTACTTCGAATTCTTCAATATGAATAGAGGTGAAGACGTCGTCTTTGATCAGGCGCTCGCTCACCAGAATGGAGTCTTCAAAGTTGTAGCCGCCCCAGGGCATGAAGGCCACCATGACGTTCTTGCCCAGGGCCAGCTCGCCCATGGCCGTGGCCGGGCCGTCCGCAATGATCTGGCCCTTCTCCACCAAATCGCCCGGCGCCACGATGGGCCGCTGGTTGAAACAGGTGTTCTGGTTGGTGCGCTGGAATTTCGTCAGTTTGTAAATGTCCACCGGCGAGCCGTTGCCGCCCTTGCCGGGCTCCGACGCCCGGACGACGATCCGGGTGGAGTCCACGTCCTCCACAAAACCCCGGCGCCGGGCCGTCACCGTGACCCCCGAATCCCGGGCCACCACGCCTTCCATGCCCGTGCCCACCAGGGGCGTGCTGCTGGTTAACAGCGGCACCGCCTGGCGCTGCATGTTCGAGCCCATCAGGGCCCGGTTGGCGTCGTCGTGTTCCAGGAAAGGAATCAGGGAGGCCGCCACGCTCACCAGTTGGTTGGGGGAGACGTCCATGTATTCAATATCTTTGGGGTGGGCGATGATGAATTCCCCCCATTTCCGGGCCTCGATCATATCCGTCAAAAACCGCCCTTTGCTGTCCAGGGGGGCATTGGCCTGGGCGATGACCTTGTCACCTTCCTCCAGGGCGCTCAGATACTTGATCTTCTTGGTGACCCGGTTCACCGCCTTGCCGCCTTTTTCCGCCTTCTCCACCACCCGGTAGGGGGTTTCGATGAACCCCAACTCGTTGACCCGGGCAAAGGTGGAAAGCGACACGATGAGACCGATGTTGGGACCTTCCGGGGTCTCAATGGGACAGATGCGGCCATAGTGGGTCGGATGCACGTCCCGCACCTCGAACCCGGCCCGTTCCCGGGTCAAACCCCCGGGTCCCAGGGCGGACAAACGCCGCTTATGGGTGATTTCGGAGAGCGGGTTGGTCTGATCCATGAACTGCGAGAGTTGGGAGGTGCCGAAAAACTCCTTGATCACCGCCTGCACCGGCTTGGCGTTCACCAGGTCGTGCGGCATCAGGGTGTCCAGGTCCTGGATGGCCATGCGTTCCTTGATGGCCCGCTCCATCCGCACCAGCCCCACCCGAAACTGGTTCTCCAGCAATTCGCCCACTGCCCTCACCCGCCGGTTGCCCAGGTGGTCGATGTCGTCCACCGGTCCTTCCCGGTCTTTCTGAGTGATAAGCTCTCTGACCGCCAGGAGGATGTCCTCTTTGTCCAGGGTCCGCTTGGTCAACGGCAGGCGCTCTTCCGCGTTGGGCCTGAGTTTCAGGTCCAACTTCAGCCGCCCCACCGGCGACAGGTCGTAATATTCCGGGTTGAAAAAGAGATTCTCGAAGAACGTCGTCGCCACTTCGTCGTTGGGGCGATTGCTGGGACGCAGGCGGCGGTAAATCTCCAGGATGGCCTCTTTGACCGTGCCGGTCTTGTCCGCCGCCAACGTGTTCCTCAGACAGGCGCTGACATTGACCCCGTCGATGAACAGCAGGTCGACTTCCTTGATGCCCCGTTCCTGCAACGCCGCAATCTTATCTTCGGCCAGCATCTCGTTGCACTGCGCCAGAACTGCGCCGCTCTCCGGGTCCAGGATGTCATGGGCCACCACCCGGCCCACCAGGTCGGTGGGGAGCCCCGTGACGGTCTCCACCCCGGCCCGTTTCATCTTTTGAATCAACACCGGGGTCAGCCGTTTGCCCTTCTTGACGATAACATCGCCCTTCTTAGGATCCAGGATGTCGGTGGTCGCAGTCTTGTCCACCAGCAGTTCCGGAAAGAAGGCCTGCTGGATAGTCTCGCCCGTAAGAACCACCTGCTGGGTCTTGTAGAAGAAGTTCAGCAGCTCTTCCGTCGTGTATCCCAGGGCTTTCAGGAGGATGGTGGCGGGGAACTTACGCCGCCGGTCGATCCGCACATACAAGATGTCCTTGGGATCAAACTCGAAATCGATCCAGGACCCCCGGAGCGGAATCAACCGCGCCGAGTAGATGATCTTACCGCTGGAGTGGATCTTGGCCCGGTCATGATCAATAAACAGACCGGGAGAGCGGTGCAACTGGCTCACCACCACCCGCTCCGTGCCATTGATGATAAAGGTGCCGTGCTCGGTCATCATCGGCAGGGTGCCAAAATAGATCTCCTGCTCCTTGATGTCCCGGATAGTCTGGATTTTGGAATCCGGACCCAGATCGTGGACCACCAGGCGCACCCGTATCTTCATGGGTACTTCATAGGTCATGCCCCGCTGCTGGCATTCGTCCACGTCGTACTTGGGGTCTCCCAGTCCGTACTCCACGAACTCCAGGGAGCACACGCCGGAAAAATCCCGAATGGGAAAGACGCTCTTGAATACTCCCTGGAGGCCGTAGTCCGACCGCGCCCCAGGTTCCACGTCTTTTTGCAAGAAACGATGGTAGGACTCTTTCTGCATCTCAATGAGATTAGAAATGTCCACCACCCGCTCGATCTTGCCGAAATTTTTGCGGTACAGCCGTATAGGCGATAGTGCGTTGGCCATGGATACTCCTTGAAGGATGGCCGAAGTTCAGGGGCTATCTCATCCCGTAGGGCGGGCGTCCTCTTGTGGGGCAGGCGTCCTCGCCTGCCAGCCGCCCTACTTAACCTCGACGGTAGCTCCCTGCGCTTCCAACTTCTTCTTGACTTCCTCGGCTTCCGCCTTGGAAATGGCTTCTTTCAGTGTGGTGGGCACATTTTCCACCGCTTCCTTGGCCTCTTTCAGCCCCAGACTGGTGACCGCCCGCACTTCCTTGATCACCTGGATCTTGTTGGGACCGCAGACCGTCAGGACCACGTCGAATTCGGTTTGCTCTTCCGCCGCCGGAGCCGCCTCCGCCGCCATGGGTCCCGCCGCGGCCATTGCCATGGGCACCGCCGCCGACACCCCAAACTTTTCTTCCAGCTCTTTGATGAGCGTGGAAAGCTCCAGCACCGTCATGCTGGCCAGGTAGTCAACTACCTCACCTCGTGAAATACCCATCTTCCCTTCCTCCTTATCCTCAAATCTTGCTTGATTTCAGGTTATCTTTCTGCGTTGGCGCCAACCAGTTTTCCTGGCGACTTTGCGCCTTTGCGCCTTTGCGTGAATAATTATTCCTTACCCTCGCCCTCGGCCGGGGTCTCCGGCGCCGCCGCCTCGAGCTCGGCCTCGAAAGCCGCTTCCGCCGCCGGTGCCGCCGCCGCCTCGGGAGCCGCTGTTTCCGCCGCCGCCTCGGGCGCCGCCGCGGCCTCGGGCTCGGCAACCGGTTCTGCCGCCGGACTCGTCACAACTTCAGGCGCTGCCGGTTCGGCTTCGGCCTTCTTATCCTTTAAGGCCACCAGCACGTTGAGCAGGTTGCGGATCACCCCGGCCAAAACCGTCACCAGACCCTGGGGCACGCCCTGCAACACTCCCAGCAACTGGGCCAGCAGCACTTCCCGGGCCGGCAGCTTGCTCAGCGCCTCCAGGTCTTTAAACGTCAAGGCCTGGCCGCCCAGGGCCCCCGCCTTGATCACCAACTGCGGCTTCTCCTGGGCAAACTTTATGAGTACCTTGGTCACCGTCACCGGGTCGGCATACCCCAGGGTCAGGGCATTGGGCCCGGTGGCATGGCTGATCAGGGGCGCCAGGGGAGAATCATCGGCCCCGGCCCGCCGCAGCAGCGTGTTCTTCACCACCGTAAGCTCCGCGGAGGCATCCTGCAATTGCCGCCGGAGCCTGGTCATATCTTCTACCTTCAGTCCCTTGAAATCCGACAGGATGCCGATCTGCGACTTCGCCACCTTCGCCTGGATTGCCTGGACTATTTCGGCTTTCTCTTGCTTACGCACCCTCTTTCTCCTTTACAGCAGCCGCACCAGGTTTTTGACGTCGCTGGTGTCCACCGGAATTCCCGGCCCCATAGTGGTGCTCAGATGGATCCCCTTCATATACGTCCCTTTGCTGGTGGTGGGCTTCAGCCGCACCAGGGTGTCCATGAAGGCCGCCAGGTTGGCGAGGAGTTTCTCGGCCCCGAAGGAGACCTTGCCCATGGGGGCATGCACCACTCCGGCCCGGTCCACCCGAAACTCCACCTTGCCGCCCTTGAGGTCATTCACGGCCTTGGCCACCTCAAAGGTCACGGTTCCCACCTTGACGTTGGGCATCAGCCCCCGGGGACCCAGAATTTTCCCGATCTTCCCCACCGCGCCCATGAGGTCCGGGGTGGCCACGGCCTTGTCGAATTCCAGCCAGCCTCCCTTGATGCGCTCGATGAGGTCTTCGGCCCCCACGTGGTCGGCGCCGGCGTCCATCGCTTCTTTTTCCTTCTCACCCTTGGCGAACACCAGGACCCGCACGGTTCTTCCCGTCCCATGGGGCAGAACCACCGCCCCTCGCACCATCTGGTCGGCGTGGCGGGGGTTCACTCCCAGGGCCACCGCGATCTCCGCGGTTTCGTCAAACTTGCTGGAGGCAGCCTCCAGCGCCAGGTTGACGGCGTCCTGGAAGGGATAGCGCTGATTGCGGTCCACCTTGGCGGTGGCCTCCCGATATCGCTTGCCATGTTTGGCCATCGGTATCACTCTCCCTTTTAATACAGGGGCCGGGGGTTAGGGATCAGGGGTCAGGAGTAAAACCCTGGCTTGCCTAATCCTTATTTCCCTTACCACCCCTCTTATTCAATATTAAACGCGTTAAAGTGCCGGGTATGCCGCGGTAAGTTTCCTTTCCTGACCCCTGGCCCCTGACCCCTGACCCCTGATCTCTGGCCCCTGCTACTCAACTATCTCGATGCCCATGCTCCGGGCGGTCCCGGCGATGCTGTGCATGGCCATTTCCAGGTCAGTGGTGTTCAAATCGGTCATCTTCTGCCGGGCGATTTCCTCCAACTGGGTCTTGGTGATCTGCCCCACCTTCTCCCGGCTGGCCTCCTTGGCGCCCTTGGCCACCTGGGCCATCTGCTTGAGCAGCACCGACGCCGGCGGCGTCTTGGTCACAAACGTGAAGGAACGGTCGGCAAAGACCGTGATCAACACCGGAATGATGGTCCCTTCCTGGCCGGCGGTGCGAGCATTATAGGTCTTGCAGAATTCCATGATGTTGACCCCATGCTGGCCCAAGGCCGGGCCGATGGGCGGCGACGGGTTCGCCTGCCCCGCCGGAATCTGCAATTTGATCTGGGCTATCACCTTCTTGGCCATGTCTAACCTTCTCCTTTAGCGCTCACTCAAAAACCCTTAAAGCAAATAAAGAAAATAACCAAAAACTTATATTTCTCTGATGCTCCTTGGGTAAATTTATCCTGGGATGTCTATGCCTGAGGCCCCTGGCCGGCTAAATCTTCTCCAACTGGGTGAATTCCAGTTCCACCGGCGTCGGCCGCCCGAAGACGCTGATCATTACCCGCACCCGGCCCCGGTCCGGCCGCACCTCGTCCACCACCCCGGTGAAATTGGTGAACGGCCCGTCCGTCACCTGGACCTTGTCGCCGGTCTCGAACTTGATCTTGGGCTTGGGCCTGAGCACCCCTTCCTGCATCTGGGCGATGATCTTCTGCGCATCTTCCTCGGGGATGGGTACCGGCTCTTCTTTGCTCCCGATGAAGCCCGTCACCTTAGGGGTGTCTTTCACCAGGTGCCAGGAATCGTCGGTCATCTCCATCTGCACCAGCACGTACCCCGGATAAAATTTCCGGGAAGAGAGCTTCCGCTCCCCCTTGACCATCTCTTCCACCGTCTCCGTGGGCACCAGCACCTGTTCCACCAGGTGTTCCAGCCCCCGGGCCCGGGCCCGCTCCATAATAGCGTTCTTGACTTTCTGTTCAAAGCCCGAATACGTATGGATGATGTACCACTTTTTGGACACGGTCTGGCCTTCTTGCCTTAGCGGATGAAAAACCGAACCAGATGGGACAGGAGAAAATCCACCAGTCCCAGGTAGGCCCCGATAAAGAATACCAGGACGAGAACCACTCCCGTGGTACCCAGAGTCTCTTTGCGGTTGGGCCAGGTGACCTTCTTCAGCTCCTGAAACGCTTCCGCCAAAAAATTCTTGGTTTGGGCCCAGTACTGCTTGACCGGCGCCACCTTGGTGAACCACCCGGGGCGCGCTTTGCCCGATTTGATTTTGACTACCTGCCCCCGGGAAACGCCGTCGCTTTCCTTCAGGGTCGATTTGGGCTTCGTCTTGGTCTTTTTCATAACTGGTTTCACCCTACTGGTCCCCTGACACGGAAAATCCCAACCCCGTCCGACGCCTCCGCACCTGCGCCAGGGGCCAGGACACATCCAGGCTGGTTCTGCTTTAACCTGGAGTACCTCGATTAAGGGAATTCAAGGAGAGAATCTGCATGCGCGGCTAGATAACGGAATCTCACCAACCGAACCCTTGGTCCCATGTCTTACACCATAGCTGGCAGGCCAGGAGGGATTCGAACCCACAACATCCGGTTTTGGAGACCGGCGCTCTAACCGTTGGAGCTACTGGCCTGTCTTCTCCCCCTACTTGCTCTCTCGATGAAGGGTGTGGGTCCGACAAAAAGAGCAGAACTTCTTAAAGGCAAGCCGATCCGTCGTCCGCCGTTTGTTCTTGGTGGTCGTGTAGTTCCGACGCTTGCACTCCGTACAGGCTAAGGTAACGATATCTCTCATAAGTTATCCCAATATTTCACAGTGGCACCGGCCTCTGGCCCGTAGGGCAGGCGCCCCCGCCTGCCAACCTTATAAAAATTATTCCACGATCTCACTCACCACCCCGGCGCCCACGGTGCGGCCGCCTTCCCGGATGGCAAAACGCAGTTCCTTCTCCAACGCCACCGGCGTGATCAGGGTCACTTCCATCTGGACGTTGTCCCCGG
>JBKQVS010000062.1:0-7343 GCA_052139855.1 Desulfobaccales bacterium | reverse complement strand
GCAGGATCTTCCTCCACCTCCATGACCACGGTGCTGCCGGTCAACTTCTCCAGGGTCTGCCGGAGACGCTTCTGGGTGGCCTCATCCAGGAAAATCGCCGTCTTCACCCGAGCCCGGCGGACATTTTCCACTTCATCCAACATTTCCTGATAGGCTAACGCCACGCCGTCCACCACGTTGAGGCGGTGTTTATCCAGGAGAAGTTGAAGCAGGTTGGCAACCATGGGCGGGAGCTGCAACAGTTCGATCATGCGAAGGAGTAATTTGTTGCGATCCTCCCGGTTGTGGATGGGGTTGAGCAAGGCATCCTTCAGCTCCGGTTCCCGCTCCAAAAGATGGGCGAACCCACTGAGCCCCTCCCCATACTCTTTGTAATGAGCATCTTCCTTGCCCAAAATCAGCAAGGCTTTCGCATAGCGTCGGGCAACGGTCATGTCAATCAATGGGATTTCACCACCTTCTTCAAATATTCCTCCACCAGACCCTGCTGGTCGGCTTTGGTAGCTTTCTCCTTAATCATGTCCGTAGCCATCTGGGTGGCCAGGCCCACGACTTCCTCTTTCAGGCCCTGGGCCGCTTTCTTGGTTTCCTGCTCGATGGTCATGGCCGCCATCTCTTTGATGCGGGCCGCCACCAGGTTGGCCTTATCCAGGATCTTGGCCTTTTCCATTTCGCCTTCGGCCATAAATTGCTGAATAACTTTTTGCCGCTCTTTGGCAACCTCGGCCAGGCGGGTCTCCGCCGCCTTCACCGCGGCTTCGGCTGCGGCTTGCCTGGCTTCGGCCTCTTCCAGGGTCGTGGCCACGTCCTGGGAGCGCTGGGCGAAGAAGTTTTTGGCCGGTTTGGCCACCAGCTTGATCAGGATGGCGGCGAACACCACAAAATTAACGGTACGCCAGATGAGATCCTGAATCTTTTCCGGGGATATGCCCCCATGGCCGCCACCGTGCGCCGCCTCGGAGGCCGCCGCGACCCCGGCCAGAAACAGGCCGGCCCCCAAACCCCAGAAGGCTGCCCCAATCCGTAGCCGACCCGTTCTGCGTCCGCCGTTCATGAGAGTTCCCTCCCCAGAATCTTGGTGGCCAGCAGTTGGGCAAAGCTCTGGGCCTGGGTCTTCAGAGAGGCCCGGGCTTTGGCCATGTCGGCTTTGATTTTCTTTTCCACCGTGCCCCATTCAACTTCCACCTGGCGCTTCACCTCTTCCAGGAGGGTGGCTTCCGCCTGGGCCCCTTCCTGCTTCAAGGTCTCCCGGGCCCCCGCGCCGGCGCGCCGGGCCGCGGCCAGTTCCTCCAAAATCTCCTCTTCCAGGCTCCGGTTCTGATCCGTCAGGAGATTGATCTCGGCCTCCTGGGCCAGCAATTTGGCCTGCCGCTCCCTGAGGGCGTTGCGGATGGGGCGGAACAAAACCACGTTCAGGAGAAAGACCAGGAGCAGGAAATTGATAATTTGTGCGTACAAGGTCCAATCAATGTCAATCATTCCTGGCTGCCACCTCGTTTTTTATTTACTAAGATCAAAGACTTACCGGCTTTACGCGGATATTGCCTGAGGCTAAGCCCATGTGTAACTTTTCACGAATGCCTTTTTAGCCTATTTTCATGTGCCTGTCAAAATTTTTTTGCAAAAAAATGATCACCCCTGGAATAAGTACCGGCGCATGCGGATATTCAGGAGAAATCCCACCCCTAAGAGGGTGGTGATCAGGGAGGAGCCGCCGTAGCTGAACAGAGGCAGGGGGATGCCCACCACCGGCAAAAACCCGGTGACCATGCAGAGGTTAATGAATATCTGCCAGAAGATCAGGGCCGTCACCCCCAGGGCCAGCAGGTGGCCGAAGCGTTCCTTGCAGTCCCGGGCCACGCTCAAACCCCAGAGAGCCAGGGCCGTAAACAGCAGCAGCAGCACCGCGGAGCCCACAAAGCCCCACTCCTCGGCAAAGACCGAAAAGACGAAATCGGTGTGCTGTTCCGGGAGAAAATAGAGCTGGCTCTGGGTGCCCTGCAAAAACCCCTTGCCCCAAAACTGGCCGGAGCCCACCGCGATCATGGACTGCAAGATGTGATACCCGGCCCCCAAAGGGTCTTTTTGCGGGTTGAGGAAGGTCAGGACGCGTTGGCGCTGGTAATCCTTGAGGAAGTGCCAGATCACCGGGGAGAGCAGCACCATGGTCAGGCCGCAGCCCACCAGGGTGCGCCACCGCACCCCTACAAAGAGAATGATGCTGGCGGCCACCAGGACCACCAGGATCCCGGAACCCAGGTCGGGCTGTTTGATGATCAAGGCCACCGGGAGCATCACCAGGGCCCCCGGGACGATGAGGTCCGTGAAACGCATGGCTTCCGTCCGGGGCCGCCGGGTAAAGTAGGTGGCCAGCGCCAGGATGATGGCGATCTTGGCCAGCTCCGCCGGTTGAAAGGCAAGGGGGCCCAGGGGCAGCCAGCGCCGGGAGCCGGCCACCGTCTTGCCGCCGAACATGACGGCCAGCAGCAGCAGGATGCTGAGGATATATATGGGGTAGCTCAACCTCTCCAGGTGCCGGTAATCATAGAGCAGGGTCATGAACAGCACGCCCAGGCCCACGGCCAGCCAGTAGAGCTGCTTGACGTAGAGGGGGGTGCCCTCCCCCCGGTTGTAGCCGGCGCTGTAGAGATTGACGATGCCCGTGGCGCAGATGATCACCACCAACCCCATGAGCACCCAGTCAAAATTTTGGACTAATCGGCGGTCGAACATTACAGTTGCCAGTGGTCAGTGGTCAGTTGGCAGTAAAAATAAAGAAAATGGGGTGGGTATGTCAGCTTTCGTTTGGGATGGTAGCCTAACTAGCATTGCTTCTTTCAAATGTTCCTAATTTCTGACTGCCTCGACCTGCCCTCAACCTAATTTGGATAACCCTTATACCTTATGCTCAAAGCCGATCAAGAACCAGAAAAACTGGCCCCTGGCCCCTGATCCCTGCTTCTACGTCTCCACCCGATGACTCAACGATTCCCTCAGGGTTTGGTGGTCGGCGTACTTGATCTCGCCTCCCATGGGCAGGCCCTCCTTGATTGGCACGACTGGCCAGGCTATTTTTTGTAGGCCCTGCGGCGGGGCCGAACTGCAGTTACTCTAATCAACTTTCCCGATTCCTCAATCTCATAGAGAATACGCCAATCTCCCATTCGGGCGGCGCGTATGCCGGGAAACATCTGCAGACGCTTTGAGAGGCGGGGAGCATAAGGATCAGGCGCCAACTCTTTTAACCGTTCCCTTATCCGTCGTTCTGCAGTCCGGTCCAGCCGGTCCATGTCCTTCTCCGCCTCCGAGGTTAACTCGACTCGGTAGTTCACAGTCCGCGCTTTTTTTCATATGTTTTTAAGGGGATACATCTTCCCGCGGCTATATCCTCCTGTCCCCTGCGGATGGCTTCCAGGTCCTCTGCGGTCAATGGCTCCGTGTCATATTCCTCTTCTAGACGTTCGTAAAGAAGGTCCACCAGTTGCCGCAATAGATCCCCCTTGGGGGTTTCGGCAATCAACCGCACTTTTTGGAGGAGATCATCAATGGCGGTTTCCATAGGATACTCCCTTAACTATCCTTTCTTTCAACCAAAAACCAAAAACGGACTCATGTCTCTACCCTATGGCTCAAGGATTCCCTCAGGGTCTGCTGGTCGGCGTACTTGATCTCGCCCCCCATGGGCAGGCCATAGGCGATGCGGGTCACCTTCACCCCCAGGGGCCTGAGTTCCTGGGCCACATAGGTGGTGGTGGTCTCCCCTTCGAGGCTGGGGTTGAGGCCCAGGATCACCTCTGTGACCCCCTCTTGCCTGACCCGGTCCAGCAGTTCCTGGATGCGGATATCGTCCGGTCCCACCCCGTCCAAGGGCGCAATCACCCCGCCCAGGACGTGGTAGAGGCCCTGGTACCACCCGATCTTTTCGATGGCCAACAGGTCCCCGGGCTCCGCTACCACCAGGATCTGGCCCTGGCTGCGGGCCGCATTGCTGCAGAGGGGACAAAGCTCCTGGTCCGCAAAGGCGAAGCAGCGCCGGCAGAGGCGAATCTTCTCTTTGAGCTCCGTCAAGGCGTGGGCCAACTCCAGCACCTCGGCCTCCGAAGCCCGGAGCAGGTGCATGGCCAGGCGGGAGGCGGTCTTCTCCCCCACCCCGGGCCAGCGGCTCAGACCCGTGATCACCCTTCTCAAAGCCGCGGGGTAGGCGTTTCCTGACATGGTGCTCCTTTATGAATGAGAATGCTGCGATTACCCGTAGGGGCGGGTTTAAAACCCGCCCCTACACGACACCGAAAGTGCAATTCGCTAAAACAATCCCGGAATCTGCATGCCGCCGGTGAGTTTGCTCATTTCCGTAGCCATCATCTCCCGGGAGCGGTTCAGAGCTTCGTTAATTGCCGCCTGGATCAAGTCCTGGAGCATCTCCACGTCTTCGGCGACCACCACTTCGGGGTCGATGCGCAGGGTCAGCAGTTCCTGGCGGCCGTTGACCACGGCTTCCACCATGCCGCCGCCGGCTTGGGCGCTCACCGTGCGGTTGCCCAGCTCGGCCTGCATGGCCATCATCTTGGCCTGGAGCTTCTGGGCCTGCTTCATCATGCCGCTCAAATCTTTCACTCGGGTTCCTCCTTCCCCGGGGTGGCCGAACGCCACTCACCCCCGAAGATCTCCAGGGCCTGTTGTTGGAGCTGGTTCATATCCAGGGGCTTTTTGGCGGCCGCCGGGCTTTTTTTCGGGGCCTTGGGGACTTCCACCTCGATCTCCAGGCTGGTCCCGGGGCCGAAAAAGGCCCGCACCAGCTCCTGCAGGCGGGCTTCGTGGCGGGAGCCGTTGGCGTTCCAGGGGCGCCCCAGGGCGATCTTGAGGCCATGCTCCGACATCTCCACCACCCGGCACTGAGCCAGCGTGCCGTACAGGGGGCCGTTTTCCTTTTCCTGGACAAACTGCAAAAAGGCCTGCCAGCGGTCGGGAGCCCCGGCGTCCTCCCGAGCGGCGGGCCTGGCTGCGGCCGGCTCCCCGGCCACCTGAACCCCCGGACGCGGCCGACGCTCCCCGGCGGCGGACTCGGACGCCGCGCCCGGCCCGGCCTCCAGGCGCTTCTCCAGGGTGTCCAGCCGGGCCAGCCAGTCCGCCAGGGGCAGAACCGGCTCCAGGTGAATCACCCGGAGCAGCAGGACCTCCAGGGCCAACCGGGGCTGGGGGGCACGTTTCAACTCCTCTTCCCCCTGGAGCAGGACGCTCAGGAGGTTGTGCAGGTGGACGGCCGGGGTCCGGCTCGCCAGGCGGGTCAGGGCGTCCCACTCCGTGTCGGCCACCGCGGCCAGGTGCCGGGCCTCGGGATGGAGCCCCGCCACCAAAAGATGCCGGGCGTAGAGGATCAGGTCCTGGTAAAACCGGCCCAGATCATGGCCCTGGTTGTACAACGCCTCGATGAGGCTGAGGAGGTCCGGGCCATGGCGGTCGATGATGGCCGTCAGCGCCCCTAAAAGCGCCCCCCGGTCCGTCACCCCCAGGATGCGGGCGATCTCCGGGGTGCTGACGCCGTCGCCCCCAAAAGTCACCACCTGGTCCAGGAACCCCTGGGCGTCCCTCAGGCCCCCTTCCGCGGCCCGGGCCACCAGGGCCAGACCCTCGGGGTCGATGTTCCAGCCCTCCTGCTCGGCCAGCTTGGCCAGGTGCGCCTGGATCACGCCGGTGGGAATGCGCCTAAAATCGTAGCGCTGGCAGCGGGACAGAATGGTCACCGGCACCTTGTGGGGCTCGGTGGTGGCCAGGATGAAGACCGCATGGGCCGGCGGCTCTTCCAGGGTTTTTAAGAGAGCGTTGAAGGCCTCCTTGGTGAGCATGTGCACTTCATCGATGATGTAGACCTTGAACTTGCCCTGGGTGGGCAGATACTTGATCTTTTCCCGCAGGTCCCGGACCTCGTCGATGCCCCGGTTGGAGGCGCCGTCGATTTCCAGGACGTCCAGGGAGGAGCCGTTGGTGATTTCCCGGCATAACTGGCAGGTGTTGTCGGGGTGCGGGGTGGGGCCGGCCTCGCAGTTGAGGGCCTTGGCCATGATGCGGGCCACCGAGGTCTTGCCCACGCCCCGGGGGCCGCTAAACAGAAAAGCGTGGGCCACCCGCCCGGCGGCCAGGGCGTTTTGCAGCGTCCGGGTGATGGGCTCCTGGCCCATCACTTCCTCAAAGGTTTGGGGACGCCATTTCCGGGCCAGTACCTGGTATGCCATTTAAAGACCGTTTTTCGTTTTTGGTTTTTGGTTTCTGGTTTCTGGTTTCTGGTTTCTGGTTTTCAAACCATAAATTAGTTTGATCTGACCTCGATCGGACTTGCTGAGAATCATATCAATAGCTTCAAAGAGTGTTTTTACGAAAAACTCAGAACTAAAAACCAAAAACCGTATTTTATGGCGGAGAGAGAGGGATTCGAACCCTCGGAGGACTTATTAGGCCCTCACACGATTTCCAATCGTGCCCCTTCAGCCTCTCGGGCATCTCTCCGGTGGATATATTTTGTAAATGGTGGCCCAGGCTTCCAGCCCGGGCTGGGCTCGGGTGCGCACCGCGTATCCTAAATAGCGGCCCGTGCCCGCCCCACATTACTGCTTACGGCTTACTGCTTGCTGCTCACTTTTTCGGCTTGGGCACCAGGACTTCGTAATCCTTTTTCTGCTCCTCCGGCAGGGCATTATACTCTTCTGCGGTAAGAATGCAATCCAGGGGCAGGCTCCCCATGTCGTCCCGGTAGGGGCTGTCCTCGCCCAGATAAATCTCACAGTTCTTGCTGATATAGGTCAGTCCCATGGCCGCGCCCTCCTGGCCGCCACGGTGAGAAATCCGAGGCTGGCCCTCCCCTTTTCGCCTTTTACCCTTTTACCCTTTTCGCCCTGCTTAATATTGGCGGAGGGGGTGGGATTCGAACCCACGTGGGAGTGATGAGCCCCCAAGTCGATTTCGAGTCGACCCCGTTACGGCCTCTTCGGTACCCCTCCGAAAAACGGTTTTTGGTTTTTCGTTTTTGGTTTTTGGTTGTTGGCAAGGGCGAGGTTTCCCCGCCCCCAAAGAGGGCGGCGAGATGCCACCCCTCCATCGTCATCTCCGGGCCTGAAAAAACTCCTGCACCAGCGCCCGGCACTCCGCTTCCCGGACCCCGCCCGTCACTTCCAGGCGGTGGTTGAGGCGCGGGTCTTCAGGCAGGCGGTAGAGCGACACGCAGGCGCCGCCTTTGGGGTCCGGGGCGCCGAACACCAGGCGCCGCACCCGGGCGGCCAGCATGGCTCCCAGGCACATGATACAAGATTCCATGGTAACATAAAGGCTTGACCCCGGCAACCGGTAATTCC
>JBKQVS010000061.1:0-13601 GCA_052139855.1 Desulfobaccales bacterium | reverse complement strand
GGTGGCAGAGGAAGTTAAGAGCATTTCCGTGGACCTTTATAGAGAATTGCAACTTACTAACGCTGAGTTGAGAACCGGCATCAGCCGTGAGGCAGCCCTCAAAAATCTTGGCGAGCGTACCGGCGTGCAAAATGTTAGAGCTCTGGTGGGACTGATGATCCAATCGGATAGAATGGGCGCCAGCATTGTCCAAGCTCTCCGCACCCACGCGTCTTTTCTCCGGGTCCAGCGCGCCCAGAGGGCTGAAGAACATGCCGCCAAACTGCCGGTGAAGATTTTGTTTCCCCTGCTCCTGTTCATTTTCCCGGCTATTTTTGTGGTAGTACTTGGGCCCGCCATCATCCAAATCACCAAGTCCTCCCTTTTTGGCCACTAACCATGAAGGAACCACATGATGCGGGATCCGGCAGGCGTTATCCGTCCAGATGCCAAGAGGTTCCGGGGCCGGCTGGGTTGGGCCGTGGTCCTGGGAACCTTGCTGGGACTGGGAATCGGCTGTGGGCTCCAGGGCTCGCGCTCGGGCGGTGGTCCTGGCCTGAGCGGCGGGTTCTCGTGGGCTGCCGCAGATACGTCCCGATTGCTTCGCACTGCTCATTATTTTAAACAGATAGGTCAGCCGGAACTGGGCGCCAAAGAGTTGGAGGAAGCCCATCGCCTGGACCCCGGCAATCTGGAAGTGGCCGATGCCCTGGCCCAATACTACGATGAGTTGGGCATGGGGGCCCGGGCGCAACAGGTCTACCGGGAAACCCTCGCCCTGGCCCCGGATAACCCGGCTCTCCAGAACAACCTGTGTTTTTCCTATTACCAGGGGGGCGATTGGAGCCAGGCCGAGACCTGTTTCCGCAAGACCCTGGCCCGCCAACCCAATAATCAGGCTGCCCGCAATAATTTAGGATTGGTGCTGTGTCGCCAGGGGCGCCGGGAGGAAGCCCGGCGGCTGTGGCAGGAAGCCGAAAGCGAAGCCGTCGCGGCCCAGAGATTGGGGGAAGCGTTGGCGGCCCTGGGGTTGGCCGGAGAAATTCCTTATGCCCAAGCGACCCGGCCCCGTCCCCCGGCGCAGTCTATCTCGCAGGCTAATCCCGCCGATGGGGGGCATGGTACGAATCCCGTGACTGTCGCCGCCGGCCCGCCGCCTTCCCCCGGCGCCTCGCCGGTCGTTGACCAAAAGAGGGAGACCGCCGGCCGCGCCCCGGTCCTCCCCCCTGCGGTCGCCGCAGCCGAAGTCCCGGTTACTCCCCAGCTGCAGCAGAGTGCGTCCGACTCCCGCTCCCGGGAGATCGCCGCGCCCCGGATGGTTGAAGACCGGGTGAGTCCGGCGCCTCCACGGTCTCACCAGCCTGCTCCCGGCCTGGTGGCCGGAAATCTCCCAGCCCGGCCCCTGCCGCCTCCAAGCGACAAGGCCCCGCCACCGTCATCTCCACTTCGGCAAACCGCAACCCCGGCAAGGCCCGGTAGCCCAACGCTTCAGCCCGTGCTGGCCCGTCAATCCGCCCCCCAAATCGTCGCGGCCAAGACTTTTGTGGCCAACCCCCCGGCGAACCTCCGGGCGCCCATCACTGCCGGGGAGCTGATGGAGACCGCGATCGCCATCCTCAACGGCAACGGGATTCACGATTTGGCCCGCGCTTCTCGGTCGCAGCTCTCCCTGGAAGGCTACAACGTCGTGGCCATCAATAATTTTCGTGATTTCGGGGTGGAGCGAACGGTTATCTACTACCGGTCTGATGCGGCACGTGTGGCTTCCATCCTGAATAAGCAATTTTTCCCTGGCGCCGAACTTGAGCCGGCGTCCCGGCTGGCAGATAGTATCGATGTCCAGGTGGTCCTGGGCCACGATCTGGACCCCCGATACCAGGCCGAAGCGGCGCAGCCGCATGAGCCGCGGCTCTGAGGCCCTGGCCGCCCCGGGACTGCCCGCCCTCCAAGCCCCATAAGCCGGTTTCGGACTGACATCGGCCGGCGCTTGACCCGGGCCTGGCAAGTATGAATGATAAAATTGTTTGACGTTATTATCGATTGTTGCTAAACGTCATAGTATGGATATTTTTAACATCGACAAGGAGAAGGCCCGGACCCGACCATGACCATCAGAATTCTCCTGGCCGATGAGTACCAGATTGTGCGTCAGGGGCTCATCGCCTTATTGGAGAAAGAAGCTGATCTGGAGGTGGTGGGAGAAGCCGCCAGCGGCACGGCGGTGATGCAGCGGGTGCAGGACTTGGCCCCGGATGTGGTTCTTTTGGATCTGGCCCTGCCCGAGCTGCATGGCGTGGAGACGATCCGCCAAATCCTGGCCGCATCCCCCCAGGTCAAAATTATTGCCTTGTCCATCTATGCTGACCGGCGCTTTGTGGTCAATATCCTCAAAGCCGGCGCTACGGGATATCTCTTGAAAGACTGCGCTTTCGAAGAATTGGTCAAGGCTATCCGTACCGTTCAGGAGCCTAAGACCTTTATCAGTCCCGGTCTCTCGGATGTCGTGGCCCAGGATTATATCGAGGCCTTGCGGGACAGCGAGACGCGGTTTCGGACCATTTTTGAAGCAACGACCATGGGCATTGCCTTGGTGGATAAGGATGGGCGCGTCGTCGAATGCAATCCGGCCTTGCAACGGATGCTGGGGTACAGTCTGACCGAGCTGGTCAACCAGGTATTCACCGGTTTTTTCTTGCCGGACGATGAGTCCCGGGGCCAGGACCTTTTTCAGAAATTAGTGCAAGGGCAGGAAGACTCTTATCAAGTCGAGCAAAAATATATCCGCAAAGATGGGGGAACGGCCTGGGGCCGCCTCAATGTCTCCCTGCTGCGCGGTGCCAAGGTCGAAGACCACCTCGCCATCTGTATTATTGAAGATATCACCGAGGGGAAACAGGCCGAAAAGGAAATTCGCACTTACCAGGAACAACTCCGCTCCGTGGCCTCGGAATTGTCCTTGACCGAAGAGCGGGAACGGCGGCGCCTGGCCACCGACCTCCATGATCACGTGGGTCAGATTCTGGCCCTGGCCCAAATCAAGCTGGGGGCCATCCGGGAATCCGCCTCCTCCACCCACCTGGTGGAGCCCATGGATGAGGTCCGGCGCCTCATTGAGCAGACCATTCAATATACCCGGTCATTGAGCTTTGAACTGAGTCCGCCCATCCTCTATGATCTCGGTTTTGATGCCGCGGTGGAGTGGTTGGCTGAATTGATTCAGGAGCAGCAGGGCATATCGGTCAAGGTCCAGACGGATCGGTCGTCCAAGCCCATGCATGATGAAATTCTCGTCATCCTGTTCCAAACCGTACGGGAATTGCTGGCTAATGTGGTAAAACATGCCAGTCCCAAGAATATCAGGGTGTTCATTTCCCGGGAGGAGGCCGCCCTCCAGGTCAAAATAGAAGACGACGGGCTGGGAATGGGGATTTCCGCCGAGGCCGGGGGTGGCCCGTCCGGATTTGGCTTCTTTAGTATCAGCGAGCGCTTGAAGTATTTGGGCGGTCACCTGGACGTGGTATCTGAACCCGGCTGGGGAACCAGGGTTACCTTGCAGGTGCCTTTGAAATATTAAAGCAGGATGGGGGGGAGCAGATGGTTACAAAAATTCTGATCGCCGATGATCACCAGATTGTCCGTCAAGGACTCCGCTTTTTGCTGGAGAAGGAGTCCGACCTGAAAGTGGTGGCAGAGGCTGAGGATGGGCGGAGCACGGTGCGGTTGGCCCGGGAGTTGCGCCCCGGGGTGATTATTATGGATGTGGCCATGCCTGATCTCAATGGCATTGAGGCCACGCGCCAGATCATCGCCGAGGCGCCGGCCACCAAGGTGATCGCCCTTTCCATGTATGCCGACCGCAGATTTGTGGTGAATATGCTCAAGGCCGGCGCTTCGGGCTATCTCTTGAAGGACTGCGCCTTCGAGGAATTGACCCGGGCCATTCGGGTGGTGCTGGCCCACAAGACCTATCTCAGTCCCGGGGTTACCGATATCCTGGTGAAGGACTGCAAGATGGGGACTCCCTTGCACGAGCCTTCGGCCTTCGGGGTCCTGACCTCCCGGGAGCGGGAAGTCCTCCAGCTCATGTCCGAAGGCCAATCCACCGCCAAAATCGCCGACCAGCTCCACGTCAGCATCAAGACCGTGGAGAGCCATCGTCAGCAGCTCATGCAAAAGTTGAATCTGCGGAGCGTGGCGGAACTCACCAAGTATGCCATTCGGGAGGGCCTGACCTCACTGGAGGGCTGAGCCCGGGCTGATCGTCCCGGATGAGAGGTGGCTGCCCCCGATAAACTCCTGAGATTTATCCTCTCTGAGGCTCCCGGCCTGCTTGCCCCCTGGGGATCCTCAATCCCGCCCCCGGCATCTCCACCCTACCGCAAAAAAGCAATGGCAGGCCTGGAAGCGAGGTCCATAACTGGCCTGCCCCCGGTAGTTATGCCAAGTTCCCAGGGAGAGTCGGCTCAAGTCAAGCCCGAGATCCTGGCGGAGTAGCGCGTAGCCAGGATCTCCGTTCGTCAAACGTTGACCATGCCAACCTCCTTCGCTATGCAAACCATATCCGCAACTCTTGGGAATTCTTGATAAGTCTTGATAGTGGCAAGATAACCGCTCTGACTTCGGTCGCGGAAGACGCCGGGCAGGCAGCCCGTAACTCCGGCAGAGGCGACTTTTCTTTCGAAATTGTACTTTAAATAATGTAAAAGATATTTAGGATAAACAAAATTTTCTTGACGATGCTAAATATTGCAACCATAATGTCTAAACCAGATTTGGGCCAAACCCGCTGTGAGACGGGGACGGAAAGGTACGGGTCTCCTCAAGGATGAGACAGCCGGGTTGCCTGGGGCGCCCGGTATGTGTCCGGCCTCAAGACCGTCCACAGGTGGCCCCCTGGCGGTTTATCTCCCAGCTCGCTCCCGTAACCATAACCATAGGGGTGGAGTACGTAACCAGGAGGCCAATTCCGGGATAAGAGGGGGACTTATGCTGGGAGAGAACCACCATCGCCTTAAGCGGCACTGCACCCTGCTGTTGCTTTTCCTGCTGCCGGCCCTGCTGACGGGCTGCGGCGGCAGCGACCTCAAATTTTCCACCCCATACCAGGCCGTCTATTTGGATAACGGCCAGGTCTTTTTCGGCCGGCTGCAAGATACCGGCTCGCCTTACCTTACTCTCCGTGACGTCTTCTACATCAGGCAGCAGGTAGCCGCGGATAAAAAAGAGGTCCACGGGCTTCTTTTGAAGCGGGGCGGCGAGGCGCACGCCCCGGACTTCATGCGCATTAACGCCCGGCACGTGGTGCTCATCGAGCCGGTGGCCCCGGACTCCCGGGTGGCCCAGCTCATCATGGAGGCCCATAAGCCTCCGGCCCCGGCGCCCAAAGCCGAACCGAACCCGGCGCCGGGCAAATAATAGCGGCATCGCTTCAAACTAATGGGGGACTATGGCCATGAAATTCAGGAGAGGCAGCCTGGGCTTGCGGCGGCAGTTGCCGGGGATAATCGTGCTGTTGGCGGTGGTCTTGATACCGGGGGTAGCCGTGGCGTTGGACCTGACGGTGGACACCGGCCTCGGCAACAGTCCTTTTCCGGTCCCTCCCGCCATCAGCTTTACTAATGAGATAATCGGCGACACCGGGGTCGGGGTCCTGAACCAGACCAGCAGCACCAACACGGTGAGCAACGATCTTACCCTGGGCAATACCGCTACCGGGAACGGCACCTATAATTTGGGGCCCGCCGGTACCCTGACGGTCACCGATGCTGAAATTATCGGCCTCTCCGGTACCGGCACCTTCACCCTGACGGGCGGCACCAATACCGTGGTTAATTTCAGCGGCCTCACCCTGGGCAACAACTCCGGCAGCAGCGGCACCTATACCCAGAGCAGCGGCAGCACCTCCGTGGATAATCTCTATGTGGGGACCAACTCCGGCGCCAGCGGCTCTTTCACTTTGGGCGGCGGCACGCTCACCGTCCTCAATGATGAAGACATCGGCGGCGGCGCCACCGGCACCTTCACCCAGAACGGCGGCACCCACACGGTGTCCAGCGAATTTATCATGGACGGCAATGGGAGCTACACCTTAAACGGTGGCAGTCTCAGTGCCACTGATGAATTTGTGGGTAACTTCGGCAGCTCCACCTTCACCCAGACGGGCGGCACCAATTCGGTTCCCTCTGCCCTCGACGTGGGCAATAACGGCGGCACCGGCACCTATACCCTGAGCGGCGGCACCCTTACGGCCGGCTCCGTGGTCATCGCCGGCGGCGGCAGCCGCGGCACCTTCACTCAGAGCGGCGGCAGCAATGCCGTAGCCGGCAGCCTCATTTTGGCCGGTGGCCCCAACTCCAGTGGCACGTACAATTTGAGCGCCGGCACCCTGACGGCCTCTGGTGAAGAGGACATCGGCTTCGAGGGTACCGGTACCTTCACCCAAACCGGCGGCACCAACACGGTGACCGGCAATCTCACCCTGGGCAATTTCGGCGGCGGCAGCGGCACGTATAATCTGAGCAGCGGCAGCCTGACGGTGTCCGGCAACGAGACCATCGGCAGCACCGGCAGCGGCACCTTCAACCAGAGCGGCGGCACCAACTCGGCTCCCGGCATCCTCTTCCTGGGCAGCAGCGCCGGCGCCAGCGGTACCTACAACCTGAGCGGCGGCACCCTCTCCGGTGGCCTTGAGTTCATCGGCTTCATCGGCACCGGCACCTTCAACCAGAGCGGCGGCACCAATTCTTTGGCTTCTAATCTGAACATCGGCAACAGTATGGGGGGAAGCGGTACCTACAACCTGAGCGCCGGCAGCCTGGCGGTCACCGGCAACGAGACCATCGGCAATGGTGGCAGCGGTACCTTCAACCAGACCGGCGGCACCAATGCCGTCACCGGCAATCTCCTGGTGGGCGCCGGGGCCGGCAACGGCACTTATGCCCTACTGGGGGGCAGCGCCACGGTGGGAGGTAATTATACCCAGGGGGCCAACGGCACCTTCGCCCCGGGGATCTCGTCGGCGGCGAACTTCGAAAAGCTCATGGTCACGGGCACCGCGGCGCTGAATGGCACCGTCAGCCCCGTGCTGCTGGGCGGTTATATTCCGGCGCTGAATACCCTGTTCCACGGGGTGATCACTACCACCGGTGGCGTTGCCGGCACCTTCAGCACCGTGACCAATCCCATCTCGCCCATCCTGTCCTGGCAGGCCATCTATACTCCCACCACGTTTGATCTGCTGGTCAAAGGCAATTTCGCCAACTCCGCGCTCGACCTGACCCACAACCAGGCGAACGTCGGGGCCGCGATGAACGGCCTGGCGGCCACCGCCACCGGCGACCTGGCGAATATGCTGAATGCCATCGCCGCCCTGCCCAGCAATAACGCGGTAGCCAATGCCTACCAACAGATCTCGGCGGATAAGGCGGCGTCCCTGACCACCCTGGCCTTTGCCGGGGCCAATCTGCAAAAGCGTACCCTGTCCCGGCGCATAACCGACCTCCGCTTCGGCTCCGAAGACGCCGGCCTCGCCGCCGGGGGCCACGGTTCTTTCAACTTCAGCCGGGGGGAGGGCCTGATGCTGGCCTACAACTCCTCTAGCCTCGTCGGGCTGCTCACCAGCGAGAAAAAGGCCGAACCGTCGGCTTCGGAGAACCGCTGGGGCCTCTATCTCGACCCGGCCATGATCCTGGGGGCCCAGAAGTCTTCGGTGGACCAGTCGGGCTTCGGTTTCACCATTGCCGGCTTCACCGCCGGGGCGGACTACCGAGTGATGGACAGCCTGGTGCTGGGGTTGAATACCGGCTACGCCCATACCGGCGCCAGCTTCCGCGGCTCCGGGGGCAGCGTCCAGGCCAGCACATGGCCGCTCACGGCCTATGCCGCTTACCTGCCCAAGCCGTTTTACGCTTACGGCTCCCTGGGCTACGCCCTCAATCTCTACGACCTGAACCGGAACCTCAACTTCAGCGTCGTTAACCGTACGGCCAAGAGCTCCACCACCGGCAACCAGTTCAACGCCTATGCGGAAACGGGCTACGACCTGAAAGCCAGGTGCCTGGTGGTGACCCCGGCGGTGTCCCTGGCCTACTCCAAGCTCTGGGTGGGCAGCTTCACGGAAAGCGGCGCCGATTCCCTGAACCTGAACGTACCCTCCCAGAACGCCCAGTCCCTGCAAACCGGCCTGGGCGCCAAGGTCTCGGCGCCGTTGCAGCGCAACTCGGTGACGGTGACCCCCCAGGTCTACGCCTTCTACCAGCATGAGTACTCCAACGGCAGCCGGACCCTGGACGCCCGCCTCAGCCAGTCGGGCAGCGCCGTGCCCTTTGTGACCGATTCCTTCACCGGTCAGCCGAACCGGAACTTTGCCGTGGTGGGCGCCAACGTCACCGTGGCCTGCAAGAAGAATCTGAAGGTCCAACTGGACTACAACGCCGAGGTGGGCCGGGGCAACTCCACGGCCCACTACCTCAGCGGCGGCTTGCGCTGGGAGTTCTAAACTCAGGGCTTCAAAAGGCATCTAACCCCTGAGTTTGCGTCAAAGGCCTGCCTGCCCCCACGGCGCAGGCCTTTTTTGCTTGGCCGCGCCGCCTCCGAGTTATAAACTCATGGCGAATGACCTGATTCTGGAATAATTCTGTTCACCATGACCAGACGCTTGCGCACCCCGGCCGGATTGAAGTTGCTTATCTGCCTGTTGCTGGCAGGGGCGGTCTTGCTGGCCTATCTTCAAGTTATCAACCACGACTTCATTACCTTCGATGACGACATGTACGTTACCGAGAATCCCATGGTCCGGGCCGGGCTCACCTGGCCAGGAGTAGAATGGGCTTTTACCGCGGTACACTCCTCCAACTGGCACCCCCTGACCTGGCTGTCCCACATGCTGGATTGCCAGATCTACGGCATGTGGTCGGGGGGGCATCACCTCACTAACGTGGTTTTCCATCTGGCCAACACCCTCCTCCTGTTCCTGTTCTGGGCCCGGGTGACCGGCGCCCTCTGGCCCAGCGCCCTGGTGGCGGCGCTTTTTGCCCTCCACCCGTTGCACGTGGAGTCAGTGGCCTGGGTCTCGGAAAGAAAGGACGTCCTGAGCACCCTCTTCTGGCTGGCCACCATGTGGGCCTATGTCGGATATGTGTCCGCCCCGTCATGGAAGCGGTATCTGCTCATGCTGGTCTGCTTCGCCCTGGGTTTGATGGCCAAACCGATGCTGGTCACCCTGCCCCTGGTGTTGCTCCTCCTGGATTATTGGCCGTTGGGCCGGATACAGGCCGGGATGGTCCCGACTCCGGGCCGCGCCGGACAGAGCCCGTCAGGGCCGGGACGGATTAGACGGCTCTACTGGCCGCTGATTAAGGAAAAGCTCCCCTTATTCGCCCTGGCCGCCCTTTCCAGTCTGATCACCGTAATGGGGCAGAAGGGCGCTGGCTCCATGATGCCCCTGGCCATCCGGCCGCTGGAGGCCCGCATTGCCAACGCCCTGATCGCCTATCTGAAGTATTTGGTGAAGCTGGTCTGGCCTTACCCCATAGCGTTTTTTTATCCCCTGGCCCCCATACCCTGGTGGCAGGCAGTTTGGGCCGGCCTGGCCCTGGTGCTCCTGTCGGCCGGCCTGCTCTCGGCGGCGCGGCGCCATCCCTACCTGGGAGTGGGCTGGCTCTGGTATCTGCTCACCCTGCTGCCGGTCATCGGGCTGGTCCAGGTGGGAGGCCAGGCGATGGCCGACCGTTATACCTACGTGCCGTTTATCGGCCTGTTCATCATGATTGCCTGGGGGATAACCGAGGCCACCGCCGGCTGGCGGCACCGGCAAGCCATCCTGTCGGCGAGCGCCGCGGCAGTACTCTTGACCTGCCTGGCCTCCACCTGGATGCAGGCAGGTTACTGGCGGAACTCGGAATCCCTCTACTTCGAGACTATTCGCGTTACCGGGGACAACTACATGGCCTATCACCATCTGGGCATGTTCTACACCAACCAGGGCCGATTTGACCAGGCCATCGCCATGTACAAAAAGTCCATTGCCGTGGATCCTTCCTATTCCCACGCTTACAATAACCTGGGCATCGTCTACGCCAAACAGGGAAAGTTCAAGGAGGCCGTGGATAATCTAAAGTTCGCCATCCGGCTCAACCCCGGCAATGCCAGTTTTTACCGCAACCTGGCCCTGGCCTACAGTCAGCAAGGGAAGAAGGAAGAAGCCGCGGCGGTGATGGAGCAGGTGAAGTGGCTTACCGGGAAGGGAAAACCGTAGTTTGAGCAAAGGCATTGACCGAAACATTCTCTGGGGGGCGGGGTTGCCATAGGCCAGGCCGACGGCAGCGATGGGAGGGAAGCCAGGCTACCGAGTGGCGCCAGCCTGCCGGTCAAAATGCCCGCTCAAGTGCGTCAGGCATTTTCTGAAAAGAGGGTTTAGGTGGGACAAGGGACCGCCCCGCCAAGTCAGAGGGAGCTAATCCGGCATACCAGCATCGGGTTTTTCGGGGTGTCTTCCTGCACCTGAACACCTGCAAGAGGAGATCATCAGGGGCTTCACCCTGAGCCTGTGCACCCCGCCGTAAAATAATTAAAGGCGAGTCAGCTTCATCATTGCTAACTTGCCTTTTTAATAAGCTTATTATGGTCGGGACGAGAGGATTTGAACCTCCGACCCCCTGAACCCCATTCAGTAAATCGTTTTATTTTCAATAATAATATTAATAGGTTATCAACACAATTTACACCTCTGCAAAATCCATTCTAGACTTATCTATTGACGCCAATATTCATTTGTGTTATCAAGAAGTTAGCTAAACCAAGATTTTTGGATTTTGGCACGATTTCCATCAATTTTTCCACAAACCTTCCACAAAATGAGGTTAAGAAATGGGCAACGAAAGGATTAAGGTCATCCAACCCTTCAAAATCAAATTATACTACAGGACCGCCGATGTATCTAAAATCATTCATTTTTATTTTTCCCTCCACGGCAAGAGGTATCGGGAATCCAGCCGCACGAATCATCTTCAAACCGCAGAAGAATATGCTATCCAGCGGTATCTGGCAATCAAAAGCCAGGGTAAAGAGGTCAAGAAGGTCTTCAAGCTTGAGAAGGTAGTGGATAAGTTTATGGCATGGAAAAAACCATTCGTGTCTGAGCGGACTTTCTCCGAATACACCAGACAGGTGAAGACCTTGATTGAAAAATTTCAGGGAAAGGACATTGAGAAATTTACCATCAAGGACTACCACGAATATGATGAATGGCGGCGAGCCTATTACGAGGTCCACAAGCGAAAGAGAGTGCAAACCTATGTGAGAAATGGGAAAAAGCATAAGGGATGTAAGTTTAAGGATTGCGGTAATACCACCATCAATCGTGAGGTTGGGCTACTCGTATCAATCCTGAAATATTCACAGGATGTATTACAGCTCAACCAAGCCAAGAAGATACCTAGCTGGAGAAAGTTGCCAGAGCGGGTTAGGAGCGACATCTTATCCCGAGAGGAATATGAGCGGCTAAAGGCATACTGGCTGAAGAAAAATCACTACTATTGGGATATTATCTCGTTTATTCAGAATACAGGTTGCCGATACCCGAGTGAAATCAAGAAGTTGACCTGGAAGGATGTAAACTTTGATAAGTCCTTCATAATCATCAGGGAGAGAAAGGGAAAACCAAATCGAGATATGTCTATCCCTTTGGTTGGGACTGCGAAAGAGATATTGGAGAGATTAAAGGCTCGTCCAAACATTCCCACTGGTCCCGAAGATTTGGTCTTCCTGAATGAGAAGGGTAAACAGGTGCGGAATATCAGGACCAGCTTTAGAAAATCACTGGTTGCCTGCGGTATCGACAACCCAAGGATTACGATGTATTCGCTGAGACACCTTTATACGACCCGCATGCTCCTAACTCGCCCTGATATACCTCACAAGGTGCTGGCGGAAGCCCTTGGTCATCGTGATACCAAGATGATGGACAAGGTATATGGACACCTGATGATTGACGGCATCGTTAAGATATTTGAGAAGAGCGAGGCAAACCAGCAAGAAACCAAGAAACAAGAGAAAGCGGATGAAGAGAAAGAGCGGATGGATAAGGCGATTGAAAGTTGGTTTCCCATGCCCCAAAAATAAAAAACCCGACAGGGGCGGGGATCTCCACCCCTGTCGGTAACCGATAGGTAAGTAGGCGCGAAAACCTATCGGGGAACACCGACTGGCCGCCGGCCCGACCTGTCGGTACCGATAGGGGAGGTAAAACCTATCGGATTTGATGATAGAGGGAGAGTCGGACCCTCTATCGGGGTTTGGCTAGTTTTTCGAGGGGCGCACCCTCTAAACCGATAGCGGAACTCTATCGGTTGGCTAGCCTGGAAACTCCTTTGATTTAGTCATCTTCTGATATACATTCACTACACTCCCAACTGGCACTAATACAACCACTATCACAAACTTCTCGGAAGTTTTTAACCAGCAGCACGCCATTTTTATAGGGTTTGACTTCGGATATGTGTTTACCGCAGCGTTCACATCTTCCATCTTCTGGTGGTGGGTTAATATTTAACCCAGGTTTAATTCGTAAATCTTCTGGTGTATTTACTACATTAATCGTATAAATCATAAATTGTTCTCCTTACAGAGTATAGTGTAATTATAGCATAATTTTAACGAAAAAGTAAACCTAATTAAGACATATTATTAAAATATTATTATCAGGAATGCAAGCACGGCAAGGCTTTTGTTGTTTTTGGGTGTTTAGTGAGGGTTGATGCTGGGTTTAGAAGATGAGGATTATTATCGGATAAATCTCAATCAGATATAAAAAGATATTGCCGATTACCTTTATAATGCAAAATTCAAGCTGATATACTTAAGAGAAAGCGAGATAAGGTCTATATGAGAGGGGGAGATTGGGGAGAGAATTTCTCCTGAATGTTCAAAAAAGACTGGTCTTAGGCAAGCCGATTTGGATGAAATTGGGGATGCCGTATTCATTGTAGATGGCACTGAGTATTTTAAAAGACATGGCAACTGAGATTCTGCCATCAATGATCATCCCAATTCGGATTCTATTTTGTCAAATAAATCCTCCATCTTATAAAGAAGCTGATCCGCCTGGGCGAGATTCCAGTCAGCTATATTCACTTCAATACGCTTATGAAGGTCCCGAAGGTTCTCCTTATGCCGCAGAAGAACCTCTCTGACCGGCGTGCCATCGAAGGCATAGAGAAGTTTATCCAACTGTCCCGCTATCGCATAAACTGAAGGATTGTGTTCCAGCAAGCCTCGATCTAAAGCCTTTAACCAACGAGTCAGATTTGGATAAGTATCCTCCAAATTTTTTTGATAATAAGGATTAACAGTGACTGTGAGCTGCATGTATTTACTCATAGTTATTTCCTAATAAATGACCAAATTGGAAAAATTAAGTTATAATCATAGATTGATAGCTGACGCTTAAACTAATAGGGCGATGTCTGTTTTCTGCATAACGTGAAGATGGAGCTTTTTATCATCGAGCGGCGAGTTGGGCGCGACGATGCTGGGTTGCGCATCCTCGTAGACATCGATGTTGGGCGTTTCTGTTTGATCGTTGGATAGCGTGGGAGTCGCAGCAGGTGCAAAGACCGCGCCGA
>JBKQVS010000060.1:0-20045 GCA_052139855.1 Desulfobaccales bacterium | reverse complement strand
CCCACGTGGACGCCACCTGCATGTGGTTCGTCAAGAATCCCGACTGGTTTGACGTGGTGGTGACGGACAACCTGTTCGGCGATATTATCACTGACCTTGGGGCCATGATTCAAGGCGGCATGGGCGTGGCCGCGGGAGGCAATATCAATCCCGAAGGGGTGTCGATGTTCGAACCCATCGGCGGCTCGGCCCCTAAATATACCGGCCTCCAGGTGGTCAACCCCCTGGCGGCCATCGCCGCGGCCCAGATGATGCTGGAGCAACTGGGGGAAACCAAGGCCGCAGCCGCAATGGAAGCTGCCATCAAGAAAACCGCCGCCAACGACATGAAAAGCATGGCGGCAGGGAAGATGGGCCTGTCCACCAGCCAGGTGGGCGATAAGGTGGCCAACTACGCGGTGGTAATGATATAATTCAGCAGTTAGCAGTTAGCAGTTAGCCATGAGCTTTTAGCATTGAGCAAGTGGTTTGGGACGGTCTTTTGCTAACCGCTAAGAGCTAACTGCTATCTTTCCAGGAGAGTTTGCAATCATGGGTTCATATAAGGTCGCAGTAGTGGGGGCCACCGGTGTGGTGGGGCAGCAGATGGTGGCCTGTTTGGAAGAGCGCCGATTCCCGGTGGCGCGTCTGGTGCCGCTGGCATCCGAGCGGTCCGTAGGAAAGAAAGTCACCTTTCTGGGCAAAGAGATACCGGTGGAGTTGTTGACCAAGGACTCGTTTGATGGGGTGGAGATCGCCCTGTTTTCGGCCGGGGGCGGCATCAGCAAGGAATTCGGCCCCATTGCCGCCCGGGCGGGCGCGGTGGTGGTGGACAACTCCAGCGCCTGGCGCATGGACCCGGAGGTCCCCCTGGTGGTCCCGGAGGTCAATCCCACCGATATCGGCCTCTATACCCAAACCGGCATTATCGCCAACCCCAACTGCTCCACCATCCAGATGGTGGTGGCCTTGCAGCCCCTGCACGAGGCGGCCCGCATCAAGCGGGTGGTGGTGTCCACCTACCAGGCGGTGTCCGGCACCGGCCAGAAGGCGGTGGATGAACTGGCGGACCAGGTGCGGGCCCTGTTGTCCTGTCAGGAGCCCAAAAACAAGGTCTATCCCCATCGCATTGCCTTTAATGTCTTGCCCCACATCGATGTCTTCCTGGAGAACGGCTACACCAAGGAAGAGATGAAGATGGTCAACGAGACCAAGAAGATCATGGGGGACGACAGCATCCAGGTGACGGCCACCACGGTGCGGGTGCCGGTGTTCTATGGCCACTCGGAAGCGGTGAATATCGAGACGGCGCGGAAGCTCACGGTGGCGGAGGCCCGGCAGATTTTGGCAGCAGCCCCGGGGGTAAAGGTGGTGGATGACCCGCTCCGCAACAAGTACCCCATGCCCATAGATGCAGCCGGGCAGGACCTCACCCTGGTGGGGCGTATCCGGGAAGACTTCACCATCGCCAACGGCCTGAATTTTTGGGTGGTGGCCGACAACCTGCGCAAAGGGGCCGCCACCAACGCCGTCCAGATCGCCGAGATTTTGATTAGGGATTATTTGAGGAAGTAGCGGTCAGCGGTCAGCGGTCAGCGGTCAGCTAAAAAGTGTATTGAGGAAGGCTCGTGATTTTCTTTAAGCTGATAGCTGACGGCTGATAGCTGAAAGCCGACTGCTCCAAAGGAGCAGTCGATGCGCATCATCGCCGGCGCCTTCAAGGGTCGCCGCCTGGCCCCAGTAAAAGGCCGCATCCGGCCCACCGCGGCCAAGGTCCGGGAGGCGGTGTTCAACATCCTGGGGCCCGCGGTGGTTGGGGTGAGAGTGCTGGATCTGTTTGCCGGCACCGGCGCCCTGGGGATCGAGGCCTTGAGCCGGGGGGCAACTGCCGCGGTATTCGTGGAAGAGCACCCCGGGGCCTTGAAGGTGCTGCGCCGCAACCTGGAGGATCTGGGCCTGCTGGACCGCATTACGGTCTGGCCGCTGCCGGTGGCCGCGGCCCTGAAGAAGCTGGCCGGTCGGGGCGAGCGCTTCGGCCTGGCCTTCCTGGACCCTCCTTACGGAGGCGGAGCGGCGGCGGCGGCCTTGCGGGCCCTGGTCGATCTTAACCTCCTTACCCCCGGGGGCTGGGTGGTAGTGGAGCACAGCCGCCGGGAGAGCCTGCCGGAGGTTGGCGGTCAACTGGCCCCCCTCGCGGTGCGTCGTTATGGCGATACCCAGGTGGCTTTCTATCTGAAGGAAGAACCAGCGGAACAGGAGCATGAGTAACCGATGCCCGATATCGCAGTCTATCCCGGCTCATTCGACCCCATCACCAACGGCCATCTGGACCTGATCCAGCGGGCTTTAAAGGTCTTTGACCGGATCATCGTGGCGGTGGCCACCAACGCCTTCAAAAAGTCCCTCTTCACCATCGAGGAGCGGATGGAGATGATCCGAGTGTCCCTGGCGGATTACCCCATGGTCACCATTGACACCTTTGACGGCCTGCTGGTGAAGTACGCCACGAGTCAAAAAGCCCGGGCCATCCTGCGGGGTCTGCGGGCCGTTACCGACTTCGAGTACGAATTTCAGCTGGCCATGATGAACCGCCGGCTGGAACCGGAAATCGAGACGGTGTTTCTCATGACCGGCCTGCGTTGGGTCTTCTTAAGCTCCAGCATCCTCAAGGAAGCGGCGGTGCATGGCGGCGACATCGCCGGCATGGTGCCGGAAATCGTGTTTCACAAACTGCGGGAAAAATTTGGTTTGAAGTAAGAGGTGGAGCCAGTGCGTATCTGCGTTATCGACGGCCAGGGGGGCGGCATCGGCGCGGCGCTCATCAAGCGTCTGAAAGAGGTCTACCGGGAAGAACACGAGGTCATCGCCCTGGGCACCAACGCGGTGGCCACCGCCCAGATGATGAAGGCCCGGGCCAACCGGGGGGCCAGCGGCGAAAACGCCATCGTCCGCACCGTGCCCACAGCCGACGCCATTTTAGGCTGCCTCTCCATCGTCCTGGCCAACTCCATGATGGGGGAGGTGACCCCCAAAATGGCCGAAGCCATCGCCTCGGCCCCGGCCCGGAAAATTTTGCTGCCCCTGACCCAGGAGGCGGTAGAGATCGTCGGCCTGACCCCAGAACCTCTGCCCCATCTGGTGGACAGAATCGTTAGCCAGAAGTTAAAGGAGATGATCGATCATGTGTGAAGCGACTGCGTATCTCTTGAAGAACGGCCAGGAGCACCTGATCCTCAAGGATGTGGACGTCATTGAACCGGACGGCGACAGCGTCAGAATTGTCAATATTTTCGGAGAACAGAAGGTGCTGAAGGCCGAGATCCACAGCCTGAACCTGATCAACCACAAGGTCCTGTTGGTGGAGAAATAACGGTTTTCGGTTCTTTGTTTTTGTAAGGGCAGACCCCGATTACCGTTATCGCCGACCACGCGTATCTAATACCCGCATTATTAATGGCCAATAAAAAGAGGTAGGATGGGCACCGCCCACCCTACCTTTTTTATGGGCATATTGGTCAGCGGTGATTAGCAGGCGGATCGGGTCCTGAGGCTGGGCCTTATGTCTTAATCACCGGAAAACGTGGTTACTTTACGGTCACGTATTTGCCGCCTTTGACTTCCAGGATATAGACACCCTCAGTGCCGGCGCGCACGACATCGTGCTCTTTGTTAAAAGAAAGCTTGCCGGTGACTCCGTCGAAGTCTTTCAGGTTATCCAGGTATTTCTTGATGCCTTCCGAGGTGGGCCCGTTCTTCTTCATGGCGTCCAGGAGCATGGAAGTGGCATCGTAGTGGAGAGCCGCGAACATGATGTTATAAGGATCGTTGTTCTTTTTCACCAACTCTTCGTAGCTTTTCTTAAAGGCCTTATTCTTAGGGGTGTCATAGTTTTCGTCATACTCGCCCCCGATAATGTGACCTTTCGCCCCGGAACCGGCCAGCTGGATATAGACCGGGTCCATATCGCCGTAGACCCCCAGGATCTTCTGCTTCATGCCCAACTGCCGGGCTTGAGCCGCGGCGGGGGCGGTTTCCGGGGTATAGCCGGGGATGAATAAAAAGTCGGGGTTGGCGGCCTTGATCTTAGTGAGCTGAGCCTTGAAATCCCGGGAGCCGCGCATGAAGGACTCGGTGGCCACTACCTTGATGCCGTGTTTTTCAAAGAACTTGGTAAAGAGATCGGCGCAGCCTTTGCCGTACGGCTCATTGGAGAAGAAGATGGCCACGGTCTTGGGCTTCCAGGTTTGGGCCACGTAATCGGTCAGGACCTGGGCCTGCTTGTCGATGCGGGAGCAGCCGCGGTAGAGGTAGTCACCGTAGCCGCTGAGCTTGGGGGTGGTGGCAGTGGGGCTGATTTCCACCACCTTGGCGTCATTGGCGATTTTACCTGCCGCCATCATGCCGCCGGAGGTCATGGGGCCTACCAGAGCCACCACTTTGTCTACGTTGATGAGTTTCTGCACCGCGTTCACCGACGCCGCTGGAGAGTCTTTCTCGTCTTCGAATATCACTTCCACCTGGCGGCCGTTGATGCCGCCGGTCTTATTCACCTCCGCCACAGCCATTTCCACCCCCCGTTTGGAGGGGATGCCGTGCTCGGCGCCGATGGACAGCCGCAACACCGAGCCGATCTTAATGGGTTCCGCCCCCCAGGCCAGCCCGGCGCTAATTAATGTAAGAGCCATGCCTAACACCAAAATTTTGCGAATACTCATCATTTCCACGTCCTCCTTATCTTTTTCTTATAGGCTATTTTCGGCGGAAAGAAAATTAAAAATGTGTGCAACTTCAACCGGTGAACCCTGTGAATCACGGTCCTGCACCATGTATCGACCTGAAGGAATCTAATCGGCTGGAGGGGCAGGTTTAAAACCCGCTTTTCCAGGAGCTGTTGCAGTCGCATGGCGTTTTATTCCTCCATTAAGCCATTTTGCCTGCGGTGCCAAGTTCTTTTAAGGTGATGCGGGCGCTGATGCCCAGGTGGTCCACCAAGTGACGCCGGGCCCGGCGGCAAAGACATTCCAACGCCTTGATCTCGTCCGAGAAAAACACCTCCTCCACGGTCAGTTCGATGTCCAGGATTTCCAGGCCTTCTTCCGAGACCACCCGGTGACTGAATTTCGGGGGGTGTCCCCCCAGGGCTTCCCGGATCAAGGCGCCCACCTGGTCCGGGTGGACCTTGATGCCCCCCACGGAGAAGATGGGGTCGGTGCGCCCGGTGATCTCACCCAGGCGTACCAGGGTACGGCCGCAGGCGCACGGCGTTTTTAAGAGCGAAGTGCGGTCGCCGCTGCGAAAACGGACTAAAGGGAAGGCCACGGTGCTGAGTGTGGTGATGACCAACTCCCCGGGGGCGCCGGGGGGGACCGGGTTGCCGGTTTCGGGATCGATGATCTCCGGGTAGAAGTGGTCTTCGGAGAAGTGGAGGCCCCCGTCGGCGCCGCAGCTGAAGGCCAGGCCCGGCCCCATAACCTCGGTGATGCCGTAGGCCGTGGCGAGCTTGACCTGGAAGCCCGCCTCGATTTCGCGGCGCACCTCCGAAGGGAGAGGCGAAGCCACCAGCAGGGCCTGCTTGAGGCTTAATTCTGCCGGACTCAGGTCCATGCGGGCCATTACGGTCAAGAGGTGCCGGGCCAGAGGCGGCGTGGTGACCAGGACCGAGGTCTTGTAGTCCCGCATCACCATGAGTTCTTTGGCGAAGTTCAAGGTAGCCGGCGGGATCACCGAGGCCCCCAGGTATTCGGCTCCGGCCTGGAGGTCCCGGCGCCAGTTGGCCAGACCCGGGGGCAGGATTATCTGTACGATATCTTCCCGGGTGACTGCGGCGGCGGCGTACAAACGGGCCAAAAGCTCCAGCCAGAGCTTGAGGTCCGGAGGGGCATAACCCACCACCAGGGGCTTTTCCGTGGTGCCGGGGGAGGACAGAATGCGGACGATATCCCTCAGCGGCACGGCGAAGAGGCCGTAAGGGTAGTTTTCCGACAGGTCGCCCCGGGTGGTGCAAGGGAGCCGGGCCAGATCAGCGAGGCTCTTGATGTCATCCAGGTTCAAGCCCAGGCGGTCGAACTGGCGGCGGTAGAACTTCACCTGACGGTAAGCCCGGGTAAGGGTGCTCTGGAGGCGCTCCAACTGCAGCAGTTCCAGTTCCCCCCGATCCATGGCCTCAATTTCCGGTTGGCGCATGTGCCCTACCTCTCTGATGAGTAAGCAGTGAGCAGAAAAAACTCGGCTTCTCAAACTGCTTACTGCTCACTTTAAAGACCTCACCTGCCCTCGGTGAATTCCTTGTAGTCCCGGCCCAGGTAGGCCCGGGTCACCTGGCGGTCCTGGAGCAGGTCGGCGGCCAACCCGCTTAAGATGATGCGGCCCGTTTCCAGGACGTAAGCCCGGTCGGCCACCTTGAGCGCTGCCCGGGCGTTCTGCTCCACCAGGAGAATGGTCACTCCCTCGGCGCGCAGCTGGCTCAGTCGGGCCAGGATGTCCTCCACCACGATGGGGGCCAGACCCAGGGACGGCTCATCCAACAGCAAGAGCCGGGGTCGAGCCATGAGGGCCCTGCCAATGGCCAGCATCTGCTGCTCACCGCCGCTCATGGTACCGGCCTGCTGCGTCAGGCGGTCCTGAAGTCGGGGAAAGAGCTGAAAGACCCGCTCCAGATCAGCATGGATGGCGGCCTTGGACTCTTTGCGGTAGCGACGGTACGCCCCCAGCTCCAGGTTTTCCGCCACGGTCATGGGTGCGAAGAGCTGGCGGCCTTCGGGAACCTGGGAAATACCCAGGCCCACGATTTCTTCGGGGGCCAGGGCGCTTAACGAACGCCCAACGCACGAAAGGTCCCCGTCTTTCTTGACCAGTCCGCAGATGGCATTAAGCAGGGTGGTCTTGCCGGCGCCGTTGGCCCCGATAAGGGTGACGACCTCGCCCTCACGGACGCGCATAGTCACACCGCTGAGGGCTTTAACGGAGCCGTAATAGGCGGATAAGTTTCGGATTTTTAGCATATAGCGTTCAGGTACAGGTAATATAGAGGGGATCGGGAATTTTTCGAAAGGGCCTTTCCCGGCCCTCCCCTCAAATCATGTCTGCCAATCCGTTCCCAGGTATGCGGCGATGACCTCCGGGTTCTTTTGGATGGCCCGGGGGGGGCCGTCGGCGATGAGTTTGCCGTAGTTGAGCACCGCGATCTCGTCGGCTACCTCCATGGTGAGCCCCATGTCATGCTCCACCAGGAGGGTTGTGAGGCCCTGCCGGCGCAATTCCAGGATCAGGTCCTGGAGCCGTTCGGTCTCCACCGCGTCCAGCCCCGAGGCCGGCTCATCCAGGAGGAGGAGGGCAGGGGCTGCGGCCAAGGCCCGGGCGATTTCCAGCATCCGTTTGAGTCCCAGGGGGAGCACCGCGGCGGACTGCCGGGCTCGGTCGGCCAGCCCGACGAACTCTAGGGCATCCATGGCTTTTTGCCGAATCACCTTCTCTTCGATGCGGGTCCAGGGAAACTGCAAAGCCCCGGCCAGCATCCCGGAGTGGCTCAGGCGGTGGCGGCCCACCATGACGTTTTCCAGGACCGTCAGGTGGTCAAAGAGCTGCACCAGTTGAAAGGTGCGGGCGATCCCCCGGCGGGCGATGAGGTGGGCCGGGCGTCCCTGGATCTCCCGGCCCTGAAAGACGATGCGGCCCGCCTGGGGGGACAAAAAGCCCGTTACCAGGTTGAACAGGGTAGTCTTGCCGGCGCCATTGGGGCCGATGACCGCCTTGATGGCGCCCGGGTCCACCCCAAAGCTCACCTGCTCCACGGCCTGGAGGCCACCGAAGGCCAGGCTAACCCCTTGCAGTTGCAGCAGCGACGCCTCAGACAGGGAAAGTCCCTCCTTCCCGCTTATAGCGCCGGGATTCGTAGAGGTCCAGGATGCCCCGTACCAGCCCCCGGGGCAGAAAGATCATCACCACCATGAGGATGGCCCCGAAGATGACCACTTCGAAATCGTGAAAGACCGTGAGCATCTCGGGGAGTACGGTGAGCACTCCGGCTCCCAGGAGGGAGCCCCAGATGCTGGCCATGCCGCCCAAGACCACCATGGTCACCAGTTTGATGGAAAACATGAAGCCGAAAGACGCCGGCGCGATGAAGTTGAGGGTGTGGGCGTAGAGGGAGCCGGCCAGGGAGGCGTAGAGGGCGCTCCAGACGAAGATTTTGAGCTTCATGCGGAAGGTGTCCACGCCCAGGGATTCGGCCCCGGCCTCGCTGTCGTGCAAGGCCCGGATGGCCCGGCCGGTGCGGGAGTCCACCAGGTTGGCGCTGAGGGCCAGAATTATTCCCACCGTAATCCAGATCAGGAGATAGAGGCGCCGGGGGGTATTGAAAGCGAAGCCGGCCAGGGAGAGGGAGGGGATGCCGCTAAGCCCCGAAGGTCCGCCGGTGAGGCCCTGGGCTTCGTTCAAGATGATATAGACGATGATGCCGAACCCGAGGGTGGCCATGGCCAGGTAATAGCCCCTTAGCTTCAAGGCCGGGATGCCGATCAAGAAGGCGGCGGTGCCGGAGACCCCCAACCCGGCCACCAGGGCCAGCCAGGGATCGATGCCGCAGGTGGCGGTGAGGATGCCGGAGGTATAGGCCCCCAACCCGAAGAAGGCGGCGTGCCCTAAAGAGATCTGGCCAGCGTAGCCCAACAACAGGTTAAGCCCCACCACCAACAGGGTGTGGATGCCGATGAAGTTGAGGAGGGTGTAGTAGTAGTCATGGTCCATGCAGAGGGCTATGGCTCCGACCAATACGGCGAAGAGGAGCCAGCGGTTTAAGAACCGGGGCTGGATCATTTCCGTCCTCCTACCAGGCCCTGAGGGCGCAGGAACAGGACCAAAAGAAGGAGGAGAAAAGCCACCGCATCCCGGTAGCCGGAGGAGATAAAGCCGGTGGCCAGGGCCTCGGCCACGCCAAGGACCAGGCCCCCCAGGACACCGCCGGAAAGGCTCCCCAGGCCGCCGATAATGGCAGCGGAAAACCCCTTGAGGCCCAGCATTGTGCCCATGTCATAGACCCCGAGGGTGAGGGGGGCGATGAGAATGCCGGCCCCGGCGCCCAGGGCGGCGCTGAGCCCGAAAGAGAGCTGGACCATGCGGCCGGCGGCGATCCCCACCAAGCGGGCGGCCCGGGTGTTGTAGGCGACGGCCCGCATGGCCTTGCCTACCAGGGTGAGGCGGAAAAAGGCCTCTAGAGCCACGACCGAAATGGCGGTGATCCCCAACACCCAAAGGTTTTGGGGCAGGATGGTAGCCTCTCCCAGATGAATGGGGGCATCGCCGGAAAAGGGCGGCAGGGTATAGGCCTCTTTACCCCACAGGAGCATGGCGACGCCTTTGATCAGGACGGCGCCCCCCACGGTGATAATGATCAAGACGATGGGAGAGGGGTCCTTCACCGGGCGCAGGGCCAGGCGCTCAAAGACCAGCCCCACGAGGGTCACCAGGACCACGGCGCCGGCAAAGGCCAGGGGGAGAGACGGGGCCAGGTGGTAGATGCTGATTGCGCTTAAGGCCCCCAGCATCACCATCTCGCCCTGGGCAAAGTTGATGATGGTGGTGGCATTGTAGATGATGCCGAACCCCAGGGCGATGAGGGCGTAAATCGCGCCGTTGGTCAGGCCGGAAAAGAGATACTGCAAGAGTGGGGCAAAAATCTCCACGGGGAGCGAAGGGCCTCCGTGAGCAGGGGTCAGGGATCAGGGGTTAGGGATCAGGGGCCAGGGGGCAGCGCCATAAGTGGGAAAACCCAGCAAAGACGCTTGCCCCTGACTCCTACAGTGAACGGCTAATCTACCAGTTGGAACCCGCCGTTGTGGATTTTTACCATCACAAACGCGGCCGGAGACAGGCCGTTGTGGTCCTCGGAGCTCATGTTGAAGATGCCGCTGACGCCTGCGAAGTTTTTGAGGCCTTCCAGTTCGCCACGGATTTTCTCCCGATCGGTGCCCGCCTTGGCCAGGGCCTGATTCAGCATCCGGATGGCGTCATAGGCATAGCCCCCGAAGCCAGATTCCGGGGCCTTGAATTTGGCCTGGTACTTTTCAGCGTATTCCTTGCACACGGCCTTCTGGGGGTCGGTGTCGGGCAACTGCTGCCAGACCGCCAGCTTGCCGGCGGGCATGATGATGCCTTCACCCGCGTCCCCGGCCAGCTCAATGAATTTTTTGGAGGCCGCTCCGTGGCTCTGAATTAGAGGAATGGTCATGCCAAGCTGTTTCATATTTTTGGCCACCAGGGCCGGGGCCGGGCCGATGCCCCAACAGATCACCGCCTGGGCCGGGGTGCCCCGGAGTTTGGTAAGCTGGGGGGTCATATCGGTATCTTTTTCGCCGAAGACTTCCTGGGCTACCACCTGGATGCCGTACTTGGGAGCCAGGGCCAGAAGCTGGTCTTTGCCCGATACGCCGAAGGTGTTGGATACGGTGAGGATGGCCACCTGTTTGAGATTGTGCTTTTGCAGGTACTGATAGATACGGTCAGCTGCCATCTGGTCGGTTTGGGCGGTTTTGAAGACCCAGACGCGGTCCTTGGCCGGGGCCGTGATACCGACACCGGCGGCGCAGGAAATCAACGGCAGCTTGGCCTTCTGGGTGATTTCCAGGACGGTCATGGAGGCAGGGGTGACGCTGGGGCCGATGACGGCCAGGCAATCCTTGTCCTGAGCCAGCTTGGTGGCGTGGAGCCGGGCCTTGGTGACGTCGCCTTCGTCGTCATAGATGACCAGTTTTAAGGGATGCCCATTGATGCCCCCCTTGGCGTTGATTGCCTCGGCCACCATCTCCACGGAATTCCGTTCAGGCTCCCCAAGATATGAGGCCGGGCCGCTGATGGAAAAGATGCTACCCACCACGTAAGGCTCGGTCTTCTTGGCGCTGCCGCAGCCAAACAAGATAAGTCCCAGACCTGCCAAAGCCAGGATCAGGCCCACCAGAATCGCCTTGGTTTTCATAAGCTCTCCCTCCCCGATGATTTTAGCGGGGTATTACAACCCCCGCCCATTAACTTAATTGTCATTATTAAGCGGCGCGAAGAATCTCGCATTTTTGGACCGTTGCAGACCTGCGCGCGCTGGGGATGACAAAGAAGTCGTTTCCCAAAGCCCTCTTAGAGTCGATATACTTCCTCACCCTTGTAAATGTGGATGCCTTCCTTTTGGAGCAAGGCGATGGCCTGCTCCAGGTTGTCGAAACGAAAAATGATGACCGCGTTCTTGCCGCTGTGCTGGACGAAGGCGTACATGTATTCCACGTTGACGCCGGCGGTGGCCAGAATTTGGAGCACCAGCCCCAAGCCGCCGGGGCGGTCCGGTACCTCCACCGCCACCACTTCCGTCTTACCGACGGTGAAGCCTTTGTCTTTTAGGATCTCCCGGGCTTTGTCGTATTGGTCCACGATGAGCCGCAGGATGCCGAAATCAGTAGTGTCGGCTAGGGACAGGGCCCGGATGTTGATCTTGGCTTGGCCCAGAACCCGGGTGACTTCCGCCAGGCGGCCGGCTTTGTTCTCCAAGAATACCGAGATTTGTTCGACTTTCATGGGTTCCCCACCTTATTTGCTGGTTCCCAAGCTCCTGCGGGGAAACCAGCTTGAATGCAAAAAACTACTTTGCTCATTAATACGACGGATTACTTTACCCTCTCCAACTGCTGGAGCTGCCCAAGCAGAGCTTGGGAAGGAGAATTAAACAACCTGCGCGGCCGCGCCCCCGGTCAGGTGCCCGGTGGCATCCGGCCCTAGAGTTGGCGATTGTCAATAACCCGCTTGGCCTTGCCTTCGCTCCGGGGAATGGATTGGGGCTCCACCAGCTTCACCTTGACGGAGACGGTGAAGTAATCCTTAATCTTCCTCTGGATGCCCTGGGCCAGGGCCTGTAACTGTTTGACTTCATCGGAGAAGGTGGCTTCATCCACTTCCACCTGGACTTCCAGGGTGTCCAGCTGCCCGTCCCGGTCGACAATGAGTTGGTAGTGAGGCGCTACGCCCGGGGTTTCCATGAGCACGGACTCGATCTGGGACGGGAAGACGTTGACGCCCCGGATGATCAGCATATCGTCACTCCGGCCCTGGAAACGGCTAATGCGGGCGATGGTCCGGCCGCATACGCAGGGGGCGTAATTCAGCGAGGTAATATCCCGGGTGCGGTAGCGCAGCAACGGGAAGGCCTCCTTGGTGAGGGTGGTGATGACCAGCTCGCCGGTCTCCCCCGGGGCCAGGCGATCCAGGGTCGCCGGGTTGATGACCTCGGGCAGGAAGTGGTCTTCAAACATATGGAGGCCGGCTTTGGCTTCGAGGCACTCGATGGCTACGCCTGGGCCGAGGATCTCAGACAGCCCGTAAATGTCCAGGGCATCGAGGCTGAGGCGCTTTTCAATCTCGACGCGCATGCCCTCGGTCCAGGGTTCGGCCCCGAAGATCCCGACCCTGAGCTTGGTCTTGGCGAAGTCCACCCCCATTTCCTGGCCCACCTCCGCCAGGTACAGGGCGAAGGAGGGGGTGCAGCAGATGACGGTGGGGCCGAAGTCCTGAATGAGCATAATTTGGCGGCGAGTCTGGCCACCGGATACCGGGATGACCGCGGCTCCCAGCCGCTCGGCCCCATAGTGGGCTCCCAAGCCCCCGGTGAATAGGCCATACCCGTAAGCGACGTGGACGATATCGCCCCGATGGGCGCCGCCTGCGGCCAGAGTCCGAGCCATCAGCTCGGCCCAGGTATCCAGGTCCCGCTGGGTATAGGCCACAGGGGTGGGTTTGCCGGTAGTGCCGGAGGAGGCGTGAATCCGCACGATCTGGTCCATGGGGGCGGCGAACATGCCGAAAGGGTAGTTGTCCCTCAGATCTTGCTTGGCGGTAAAGGGCAGCAGGCGGATATCCTCCAGGGTGCGGATGTGTCCCGGCTTAACCCCCAGCTCATCCATGCGCCGCCGATAAAACGGCACCAAGTGGTAGACCCGTTCTACCACCGTTTGCAGGCGTTTGAGTTGTAAGGTTTCCAGGTCCTCCCGGGGCATCGTTTCATGTTCGACATCGCGGATCATGTAACCTTGTTCTCCTCCCTTATAGACATCGTTTAAAGATAGCACACAGTCACACCAGGGGTCAAACATGCTTTGCAATTTTCTGTCGTTGGGGATGGAAAGGCAGGAGCCGGGGGGAATTACAATATCCTGCATCTATATTATGGCTCGATTCTTACGATAAATTTTATGAATTACCATCCTCGTCCCGGAGCCACCTGGGCGAGAGCTGCAGCATCCGGCTCTCTCCCACCCGGCACACCTCTGCAAGGAGGCCCGCGGCCTCAAGGCGAGTGATGAGCTGCCGACAGCGGGGAGGCTCCAGGCGGGCATGCCACTCTTTTTCCCAGAAGGCCTCGCCGCCGGTGGCAATGAGCCAGCCGGACGCCTGCTCCACCAGGGTCGGGGGCAGGCCCGCCAGCGCCGCGGCGACCTCGGGGTCCAGGGCGTCGGCCCTGACCACCAGAAAGCGGGTCGCCAGGGCGTAGCGGACCGCGGCGGAGCGGCCCCGATTGTGGCGCAGCAGGCCGGCGTGGAGGAACTTATGCAGATATTCCCAGGCGGTTTTGCGATCCACCCCGAAGTGCAAGGTGAAGTCCAGGAGCCGGAACCAGCCGCCCTGGGTGCCGGTTAGAAACTCCCAGAGCCGGTCCTGGTTGAGCTTGCGGTGGGGGCGGTGGGGCATCAGGTCCCGGCCTTCCGCCTGGAGCCAGGCCCGGAGGCGGTCCAGGCGCAGCGCCCGTCGGGTTGGGGTGGGGGCCGCGGCCGGGGCGGGGGCGGGGGGGTTGGGGGAGCCGGCGGCGGTCAGGGGGTAGTAGAGGGGGAACCAGATGTCCACCCCTTTGAGCAGGTGGCGGAAGCGGTCGAGGGTGACCCGCCCGGCCAGGTTGACCGCCAGGCTGTCCTTGAGGCGGGCCTTGACCAGGCGGCGAAGGGTTGGGGGATCAACGGGTAGGCTGGAGGTTTCGAGGATCACTTCCAGCATCAGGCCAGTGACCAGGGCCCGGTCGAGTTTTTCCTCCTGGGCCCCGGGGTCCTGGGGGTGTCCCGCAGGGAGGCCGGTTGGTTTGTCCCCATGCATCGCCGCCGCCGGGCCCGGGAGGGGGAAAGGGTTTTCCCCCCCGGGCTGTTTGAGGGGTTTTCCGGGTCGAGCAGGTTGCGGTTATCGGCCCGGTGCGGCTTAGGGGTGCAAGATTCCGGCCAGCAAGGCTAAATGGCTATCATGGTAATATCATTATAAATTTATAGATTTTGTTGAATCTCCTGTGAAAATGTCCCATGGCCTGTCCCACCGGTGTCCCATTGATCTTGCGGGTGGGGCGCATGACCGGACTATGGGGCCGGCGGGGCGGCGCACCTAGCCCGCCAGGGCGGTGATGATGGCGCCCATAAAGGCGGGCAGGTCGGCGGGCTGCCGGGAGGTGATGAGGTTGCCGTCCACCACCACTTCGGCGTCCTGATAGGTGGCGCCGGCGTGGATCAGGTCGTCCTTGATGGCAAAGAAGCAGGTGACGGTTTTCCCGGCCACGACTTCGGCGGAGGCCAGCATCCAGGGGCCGTGACAGATGGCGGCGACGACCTTGCCGCGGCGGGCCAGGTCCCGGACGAAGGCCACCAGGCCCGGATGGCGGCGCATGCGATCCGGGGCGTACCCGCCGGGGATGATGACGGCGTCGAAGCGCTTGGGGTCGGCCTGGGCGACGGGTTGATCCACGGCCACGGGGTAGCCGTACTTGCCGTGGTGTTCGGCAGCGGGGCCGGGGCCCACCACCACGACGGCGGCGCCTTCTTCCTTGAGGCGGAGGAGGGGATACCAGAGTTCGAGATCTTCATAGAGATCTTCGGCGAAGATGGCGACGCGCTTACCTTTCAGACGTTTTTCCGGCGGCATGGGAGCGCCTCCTTGAACATGAGAACTTAGCCAAACCACCGTGGCGGTTTGGGGCCACCCACAATCATGAAATTCCTTGTGGGGGACGGTTCACGAACCGCCCCTACGGGTGGACTTTTATCGTAAAAGATAAGGACCGGCGCGGGGCAGCGCAAGGTAAGGGTAAAAATACGATATTTTTTGCCGCTTTTCGGACGGTTTTGGGGGCGTTTAGGGGGCTCATTTCGCCCTGCTGTCCCGCTTCGGAAAGAAAAGAAGCGGGATCGGAGCGGATAAGTCCCTGACATTGCCCGCTTAGATGCGGAGAGCGAGCGGATGCGCCCGGAGGGCACCCGCAAAAAACCGGAGAGCGCCCGCATAAATGCGCAGAGGATCCGCAAGTGTCCCGCAGGTGTCCCGCTTCAGGGCCGGGGGCGGGGCTTTGGTGCCGGTGGCCGAAAAAATGCGGCAGAGGTATCGAGAGTTGGGTGGGCATGGGTCTCAGTATACGGGGAGGGGAGAGAGATGGCCAGAACCGGGGCAACGATTGACGGGGTTTATGGAGGCGGGGCGTTAGGGGAGGTTAAAGGGTCAGGGGCAGGGGAGGATGGATATTCGGGCAGACAGCGCGGCAGGAATATATGGCGATCATAGCAGCAACTCTTGGAAATTTGGGAAATTATTGGTAGTGGGAAGATAATCTTGGTCATTATCCTAAAATATATGGAGCCATAGATGTTTATCGAATTTTTTAATGGTTATTGGAATTTCCCATTCATCATTGACAAATTGGCTTTCATTGTGGGAATGTGAATTAGGGAGAGGAATTATGGCAATACATGACCCACGCAAATTTATTGAAGAGCTAAGAGATCATCTTGCAACTCATGATAAGCCCATATTTTTTCTCTTCGGCGCAGGAACATCTTCTGCCATTAATGTTGCACCACCTCCAGAACCAGGCAAAAAACCTGTATTTTGGCCGTTAATTCCAGGGATTGACGGACTAACAGGATGTTGCGCTGAGGCAGTGGTGGGGAAAGGGGAAGCCTACAGCGCCGCGTGGGAATCTTTGGTATTTCAATGTGAACAGGAAAATAAGCTGCCAAATGTCGAAAACATTCTTTCAAAAGTCAGGATGAAAATAGCAGCAATCGGAGAGGGTGAGACTCTTGTGGGTCTGGACAGGAAAGGTCTGTTTGACTTAGAAGGTGCTATCTGTTCTTCCATTGCTAATGCAGTAACCCCTAGTGATGATGCCATTCCAGACCGCATCCCTCATGATGAATTTGCAACTTGGGTAAAAAGGGTTAATAGATCAGCTCCGTTAGAAATATTTACGTTGAACTACGATATTTTATTCGAGCGGGCCTTTGAAGCATCAAGAGTTCCAGTGTTCGATGGGTTTGTCGGGGCGTATGAGCCTTTCTTTTATCCTGAATGTTTAGATGAAGAAAATATTCTCCCCAATGCTAAATGGGTCCGGTTGTGGAAGCTTCATGGTTCTGTGAATTGGAAGTTTATTGAGCGACACGGGATTAAACGTCTTCTCAGGGGAAACGTGAACAAGAGCGGCGAAATGATATTGCCCTCTCACCAAAAGTATGATGAGTCACGTAAACAGCCGTACATCTCGTACATAGACAGATTGGCTAGTATTCTTAATACTGAACATGCACTTTTAATTACCTGTGGGTATGGCTTTGGTGATGAGCATATCAACGCAATTATTTATACAGGATTAGACAATCGGAGTACAACAAACGTAGTAGTATTAAGCTTCCCAGAGATCAAGGAAGGCCATGAAATTGTACAAGCTGCATTAAAAAGACGCAACCTCGCTGTAATCGCCCCTAATGCCGGCGTTATTTCTGGGACTTGGGGTACTTGGCAACTGACTCAGCCGGTAGATCATAAAACATATTCATTTATGGATAGTGCCTTCGATAGCAATGCGGCTCCGGAAGAAGAGGGCAGTCCTGCAACTGGAACAGGTGATCTAACTGGCAAAATACGTTTAGGAGATTTCAACTGGTTTTGTCGTTTTTTAAATGCAATGGGGGTAGGTGTATCATGAATAGAAACTCTCCTACTTTGATTGGGATTGTTGACTCCGTGAAAGGTGGAATGATCACTATTCGCGTTCGCGAAGATGTGCCGACTTTCATAATGGTAGAAGGTCACTCCTACAGGGTAGGCCAGATTGGTGCATTCCTGCGTATACCTCTCGGTTACGCGCAACTCTATGCCGTCTGCACATTGGTCGGTGCCGCAGCTGCCCCTCCTCGCGAGAATACTATAATTGCTCCGGGGCATCGCTGGCTTTCTGCAACGCTATTTGGAGAATCTATAGGAGGAGTATTTGAACGTGGTGTGAGTCAATATCCAACAATCGATGATGAAGTCCATTTAGTGACGCCTCAAGATATGAAAGTGATATATGGTTCAACAGAAAAGGAAAGGGCCGTAACTGTTGGAAATATTGCCGCTTCATCTGGCATTTCAGGAAATTTAGATTTAGGGCGCCTCGTTACACGACATACCGCAGTCGTTGGGTCAACTGGTTCGGGCAAATCGAATTTAGTTGCTGTTCTTCTGGAAGCAATTGCGACCCAGGGATTTCCTTCCGCGCGGGCTCTGGTCATAGATCCTCATGGGGAATACGGGTCTGCATTAAGTCAATACGCTAAAGTTTTCCGCATTAACCCAGACACTGAGATCGGTGAATTACCCCTATATGTTCCGTATTGGGCGCTGCCGTTCGAGGAGCTTCAGTCAATCGCCCTCGGGCAGATGCAATCTGCAAGCGAGTCTGCTGTAAGAGATGAAATCACGGAGCTCAAGAAAATCGCCCGCAAGTTCCTGGCCAACGTTCCTCCTGAGTCGGTAATCACAGCGGATTCCCCAATTCCTTTCAGCATTAAAAAGCTGTGGTATGATCTCGATGACTATGAGCGGCGAACTTTTAAAAACAATGAAAGGACTATAGTTTGTGAAAAAGATGCAGAAGGGGATGCAGAACAATTGCGGCCCAACCTCTATCCTGCACCAAGTCCTGGAGGAAAAGAACCTTATGCTCATCCAAGACTTCGCCAGATTGGCAAGCAGTTAGAACTACTTAAAAGTAGGTTGCAGGATTCCCGTTTTTCTTTTCTTTTCAATCCTGGTGAAGCGCTGACGCCTGATCTCAAAGGCAAAATCAAGAAAGATTTAGATGCCCTTGTATCTTCTTGGGTTGGCCATGATAAACCGATAACTATTCTAGATGTGTCAGGTTTGCCGTCAGAAATTTTATCCGCTATAGTGGGAACTCTACTGAGAATAATTTACGATATGCTTTTTTGGGCGAAGGATTTACCCGTCAGCGGCAGAAGCCAGCCCCTGCTGGTTGTGTTGGAGGAGGCTCATATTTTTCTACCTGAAGGTAAAGAATCATCGGCTCATCGAACAGTCTCGAAGATTGCAAAAGAGGGGCGGAAATACGGTATTGGCCTTTGTGTAGTTACTCAAAGGCCTGTTGAGATCGAAAGTAATGTGCTCAGTCAGTGTGGGACAATGATTTCGCTTAGATTGACCAATAATGCGGATAGATCGAAAGTGGAGGCGGCAATGCCAGATGATTTAGGGGCCTTATCGGGCATGCTGCCCTCCCTTCGGACTGGCGAGGGGCTTGTCTTAGGTGAGGCAATGCCCATACCTTCTAGAATTCAATTTTTCAGGGCGCGCAAACGACCTCGCGGAGATGATCCGAATATGCCCGATGCTTGGAGAGAGCCGAGACCAGAGGCCGGGCACTATTCAGGGGCTCTTGTAAATTGGCGCCATCAAGCAGATGTAATAAAATATGGAGGGAAATGATGCCTGAAATGATCTTCGTAGACTCATCAAATATCGAAGCTATCGGCTATGATGAAGACAATCAAGAGTTACATGTGCGTTTCCTATCAGGAGCTTGCTATGTGTATAACGGCGTTCCCCGAGGAGTATTTGACAATTTAATGGACGCTCCATCCAAAGGCAGTTTTATAAATAGGGAAATTAAAGGTGTTTACCAATACGCAAAGCAATAGAATCTTTTTTTTGCCAAAGGAAGTGCATCCGCTGCAAGAGCAATCAGGACGATCGTTAAGATTACAATATATCTACTATATATCCCCATTTGAAAGCATCATCAGACCTATCTGATATCGTTACCATAGATAGATTTATCTTAAAGCCTGCACCACCTGAACCGCGCCTGGTTAATTCAGATAAAAATCAGCAAAAAGTTATGCGGCCATCGTGCGGGGCGAGGTTGGGGCGTTGGCGGTTTGGGGGCGGAGGGAGGCCTTGCCGCTGGGCCAGTGCCAGTAGGGGCGTGGTTGGGTGAGGGGCAGGGTTAGGAGGGGGAGGACGCGGTTATCGGCGGGGAGGAGGCAGCCGGGGACGCCGATGACGATGCGGTCCTGGCCGACGTTGAGGGTGAGGTTGAGGTTGAGGCGGTCCCACCCCCTCGCCCCGGGGCAGGCTCCCGGTCTTCGGGAGGCAATCTAACCAAATTATAACTTGAAGCCCGGGAAGAAATGAGATATGTTAAAAACCACCTAAGCATATCCCAGCCAATTTCTGCAAACCCTGGCTCCCGGCAGACTCCCGTGTTTTCACCGTTAAAGTTCTGGCACCTCAGGATTTAGGAGAGGCTCTTTTGTGGGGCCCCCCCGGCAAAGAGACGACGAGAGGCAGGGCCGCATAGCGCCGATTGCTTTCCGGACCTTGGGGGCGGCCGCGAGAGATTGACTGGAAGTTAGGGCAAGATTAGCTTTTAGTGTCACCCGGGTATGAGCGAATGTCATTAACTTAGCGTAATTACAAGATTATTCGCTTTGCTCAGCATGACATTGACGATAACCAGGGGTTTTAAACTGGCAGGCAGGCAAGAATGCCATACCTTGGGAGGCATTAAATCATGAACGAAGAATTGACGGATATCTTAGCACCGGAAGTATCGGCCGGTAAAATATTTGAGTGCAGCGGGGTCAGATTAGAGCCGGAGGCTGCGGCGGATTCGTGGCCCAAGATTTTGCAGCATAAATGGCTCATGTCTGAAAAACTCGGCCGCGATGTGGGCCTGCGGGTGGCGTGCATCGATTTTCTGGAAAATATGGAGCAAGCCCGGGAGGAAT
>JBKQVS010000059.1:0-11725 GCA_052139855.1 Desulfobaccales bacterium | reverse complement strand
CCGAGAACGAAGACGGTCAACCGGCGTATTTCATCGTGCAAGAAGTGCAGCCCGAAACCGTCATCATCGACTTTAACCATCCCCTGGCGGGTAAAGACCTGGAAGTTTCCTTTACCATCCGCCAGGTGCGGGAAGCCACCCCTGAGGATCTCAAAGAGCATCATGAATGTACCTGCTCTGACTGCCAGGAGGGAGGCTCCCACCAGCATTAGAGGAGGGCTGTGATGACCTTGCCCTGGGCGCCGCACTATGACCCGGGAGTGCCTCTCACGGTGGGGCCGGTCACCACCTCCTTGCCCTGGTTGTTGCTGCAAGCCGCGGAACAGTCCCCCCAGGCCTCGGCTTTGGTGTTTTTCGGCCGGACCACCACGTATGGCGAACTCGACACCCAGACCTCCAGCCTGGCCGGTGCCCTTAAGAACCTGGGCCTGGCTCCCGGAGAACGGCTGGGCATCTTTCTCCCCAATTGCCCCCAACTGGTGATGGCCTACCATGCCGCCCTGCGCCTGGGCGCCGTGGCGGTGATGCTCAATCCCCTCCTCAGCCCCAAGGAACTGGCCCATCAACTGGCCGACTCCGGCGCCACCCGGCTGGTGCTCCTGGACCACTTTCTGCCCCGGTTGGCAGAAATTCGCCCTCAGGTTGACCTGTCCCATATCATCATCACCAGTCTGGCCGAGGCTCTCCCCTGGCCCCTCCGGTGGTTCTATCCCTTCAAAGCCCGGCGGGACGGCCTGGCCACGGGGTTTGAGCCGGGGCCGCAGCGGTACTCCTTCCGGGACCTGCTGGCACATCCCCCCCGGACCATCCTGCCCCTGCCGGAACCCGGAGACCTAGCGGTGCTGCAATATACCGGCGGCACCACCGGAGTCCCCAAAGCGGCCAGGTTGACCCACGGCAACCTCATGGCCAACGTGGCCCAGATCAACGCCTGGCTGCCCCAGGTGCGCTACGGCGCCGAACGCCTCATGGGCCTGCTCCCCTTTTCGCACTCCTTCGGTCTCACTGCCTGTCTCAACTGGCCCATGTCACAGGGGGCCATGATCATCGTGCTGCCCCGCTTTGAAATCAGCGGCTTTATCAAAACCATGCAGAAATACCGGCCCACCATGCTGCCCGGGGTCCCCACCCTCTTTGTGGCCCTGATCAACGACCCCCGCCTGCCCAAGCTCGACCTGTCCGCCCTCTGGGCCTGCATCAGCGGCTCGGCGCCTTTGCCGCTGGAGGTGCGGGACCGCTTCGAGGCGCTGAGCGGCTGCACCATGATGGAGGGCTACGGCCTGACCGAAGCCGCGCCCATAACCCATCTTAATCCCGTCCGGGGGAGGCGGCCGGCCGGCAGTATGGGCATACCGCTTCCCAGCACCCAGGCCAGGGTGGTGGACCAGGAGACCGGCGCCCGGGAACTTTCGGTGGGCGAAGTGGGTGAGTTGGCCATTCAGGGTCCCCAGGTCATGGCGGGCTACTGGCAAAACCCCGACGAGACCGCCATGGTCCTCAGGGACGGTTGGCTGCATACCGGGGATTTGGCCCGCATGGATGAGGACGGCTATTTTTATATCGTGGAGCGCAAGAAGGATATGATCATCGCCGGGGGCTACAAAATCTACCCCCGGGAAGTGGAAGAGGTGCTCTATCAGCACCCGGGAGTGAAAGAGGCCGCGGCCCTGGGAGTGCCCGATGCTTACCGGGGCGAAACGGTGAAAGTGGTGGTCGTGCCCCAGGATGGGATAACGCTCACCCCGGCTGACATCGAGGCCCACTGCCGCCGCTTGCTGGCGGTCTACAAGGTTCCCAAGATCATCGAATTCCGGTCCGAATTGCCCAAAAGCGCGGTGGGCAAGGTACTGCGCCGGGCGCTCCGGGAGGCAGGGGCCGGCCAGTCCTTGTCCCCTTAATCATTCCCTATGGCTCTGCGACGCGTGCTCCGCTACCACTGGCTGAAATTCCGCCGCCTCCAGGAGGATCCCCGCAAAATCGCCGGGGGGATGGCCTTGGGGGTGTTCATCGCCTTTACTCCCACCATCCCTTTCCACATGATAGGCGCTTTGACCCTGGCCGCCCTCCTGAGAGTCTCCCCGGTTACCGCCTTTATCGGCATCCAGATTTGCAATCCTCTCACCATTCCGCCCATCTATCTGGCCGCCTACAAGGTGGGGCAATTCCTGCTGTATCGCGGCAAGCCCCTGGTCTTTCCGGAGACCTTCAGTTTTAAAGCGTGGATTTGCGTGCTCTGGCAGGGGGGGGTGTCCTTGCAGGTGGGAGGCGTCATCATCGCCATCCCTCCGGCCGTTGCGGCCTATTTCCTAACCCTGTGGATCGTCCAGCGCTATCACCGGCGCAAAGAAGAAAAGGCTCTCAGTGCCCTTCACCTCTCCCAAAACCCTCCTACAGCGTCTGGGCCTGAGGCCTAAGAAGACCCTGGGGCAGCACTTTCTGCTCCACCCGCACCAGGCCCGGCGCATTGTCGCGGCCTTGAACCTTGCCGGCGAGGAAACCGTGGTTGAGATCGGCGCCGGTCTGGGGGCTCTCACCGCCTTTTTGGCGCCGGCCGCCCGCCGAGTGATCGCCCTGGAACGAGACCCGGAGCTGGCCCGGTTCCTGGGAGAAGAGCTTTTGGTCGAAGCCCCCGGGGTCGAGGTCATCTGCCAGGATGTGCTGGAGTTCGACTTCCCTGGGGCCGCCCGGGAGGCGGGCCGGCCCCTGACCGTGGTGGGGAACCTGCCCTACCAGATCACCTCACCGCTCCTGTTCACCTTGATTGAGCAGATTGAGGCAGTCGCCCAGGCCGTGCTCATGATCCAACAGGAGGTGGGGGCCCGGCTGTTGGCCTCGCCGGGGACCAAGGATTATGGGATTCTGTCGGTCCTGGTCCAGTACCATTTCCGGGTGACCCACCTCTTTGACCTGTCGCCGGGTAATTTTTATCCGCCGCCCCAGGTCGATTCGACGGTGCTGCGGCTGACGCCTTCGCCCCCGGTCCCGGCGGCCTTGGACGCCGCCTTGCTGCACCGGTTGGTCAAGACCGCCTTCGGCCACCGCCGCAAGACCTTGAACAACACCCTGGTGGCCCACGCCGCGGTCTTCGGGTTAAGCCCCCCGGAGATGCGCGCCCTGTTGGCGGATATGGGCATCGACCTGCAGCGCCGGGGCGAAACCCTGAGCGTGGCGGAATTCGTCGAACTCGGCAATCAGGTGGCGCTTTTGAGGGGGGGGCCGGGCCATGGTGGGTAAGAGATTTATCAACCATCCCGGCCGATGCCCTGCCTCTCAAAACCCTTACATCAGTCAGGGCCGAATCCCATGAGCACCTTACCATACGAACCCCGCACCTATCGCGCCCGCATGGCCCGGCCGGGCTTGGTGGGTTTCCGCGTCGCGGTGCGGGAGACCGATCTCTGGGTCCTGGCCGCCCGGGATTTTTCCCCCGAGGTCCGGGAGCTGGTCATCCAGGAACGGCAGCAGTTGGAGGCCTACATTGCCGGGCACCCCGACTTTCTCACCACCCTTACCCCCTGGCCCGCCGACCCCTTCGCCCCGGCGGTAGTCCGGGAGATGATCGCGGCCGCGGCCGCCGCCGGCGTCGGTCCCATGGCCGCGGTGGCCGGGGCCCTGGCGGCCCGGGTGGGACACCAGTTAGCCCTTTTGAGCCCCGAAGTCATCGTGGAAAACGGCGGCGACATCTTTCTGGCCATTGCTCAACCGGCCACGGTGGCCCTGTTTGCCGGGCCCTCCCCCTTGAGCCACCGTGTAGGGCTGACCATCGATCCCGGCCTCAGTCCCCTGGGGGTGTGCACCTCCTCGGCCAGCGTGGGGCATTCCTTGAGCTTCGGCCAAGCGGACGCCGCCTGCGTCCTGGCCGCAAGCGCCGCCCTGGCCGATGCCGCGGCCACTGCTCTCGGCAACCGGGTGCAAGGCCCTAACACTATTGCCTCGGCCCTGGACTGGGTCGCCACCCTCCCGGACATCCTGGGCGCGGTCGTCATCGTGGGCGACAAGCTGGGCGCCTGGGGTCGGGTGGAACTGGTCCCGTTAACCTGAGGGCCACCGGAGTCCAGGCTTGATTTCTCTTCGGCAGAACATATGATATAATAAATGTTTAGGGGATTGTGCGGGCTGTCTATCCGGAGGTCGCCATGGAACTGGGTTATTACTGGCAAGAATTTAGCATTGCCTGTTACCAGATGTGGGTCTGGTTGAAGTACGAGGGGAGCGCCCATCCTTTCCTGGCCGTGGGTGCCGGGGTGATTTTCGTATTAGTCTGGGCCATGTATAGAACGGAGGTCAGAAGCAGGTAGGGGCAATTGAGGAACAAATGACCCGCCCCCAAATCCGCCGCCCCACCCCCCTGGCCGGCGCTGGCCGACGAGGGCGTCGCTTCTCCAACCACGTGCTTCCGGGATAACGTTATCAGGGCCATCCTTTTTTATGCCGGTTTTTTACTGATCATCATCTTTTTCTCAGAGGAGTTTGCCCGGGCCCTAAAATGGCTCCGGGTCTGCCTCAAGCGCTATCCCCGGTACCGCATCATCGTTTACCCCCTGCTCTTGGTGCTGATCGTCGCCGCCGGGATCATCATCGCCACTTCCCTGATCGAATTTGCCACCGACATCACCTTTTCCTACGATTAGCGCCGAGAGAAAGTCGTAAGAAAAAATGCGGAATTGCAGGGGAGCACCCGCGTGTAAGCCCTCGAAGGGCAGGCGTCTCCGAACCGCGGCGTTGAATCTTTTTAGCCGGTCCGCCCGAAAATCCGCCTCCCGATAGATCCGCTTTTTTTCTCTCCGTATCCCCCCGGACTTCACCTTGACATTGAGTTTGGCTAGGTATAATAAAGGACTTGTGAAAATCAAAATCATCTTCATCACCGGCGGCGTGCTCTCCTCCTTAGGCAAGGGCGTGGCCGCCGCGGCCATTGGCGCCTTGTTGGAATCCCGGGGGTTGCGCATCACCTTTCAAAAGCTGGACCCCTATATCAATGTGGACCCCGGGACCATGAACCCTTTCCAGCACGGCGAGGTCTACGTCACCGAAGACGGGGCCGAGACCGACCTGGATCTGGGGCATTACGAGCGCTACACCTCGGTCACCCTCAGCCAGGAGCACAACTTCACCTCGGGCCGCATCTATTACAACGTCATCACCAAGGAGCGCCGGGGTGACTATCTGGGCGGCACCGTCCAGGTCATCCCCCACATCACCGACGAAATCAAGCAGTCCATCATGAAGATCGCCCCCTCCGCGGATGTGGCCATCATCGAGATCGGCGGCACCGTGGGGGACATCGAGAGTCTGCCCTTCATGGAGGCCATCCGCCAGCTCAAAGGCGACCTGGGCAAAGAGAACGTCTGCTATATCCACCTGACCCTGGTGCCCTTCATCAAGAGCGCCGGGGAGGTCAAGACCAAACCGACCCAGCACAGCGTCAAGGAATTGCGTTCCATCGGCATCCAGCCTGATATCCTCCTGTGCCGCACCGAAAAGGTCCTGAGCCAGGACATCAAGGCCAAGATCGCCCTGTTCTGCGACGTGGAGCCCCAGGCGGTGATCACCGCCCAGGATGTGGACAACATCTACGAGATTCCCCTGCTGCTGCACCAGGAAGGTCTGGATGAGCGCCTGGTGGAGATCCTCAATATCTGGACCCGGGCGCCCCGCCTGGAGGTCTGGGAAAAGCTGGGCGCCCGCATCAAAAATCCCAAAGACCGGGTGGAAATCGGCATCGTGGGCAAGTACGTGGACCTGCGGGAGTCTTATAAAAGCCTGCACGAGGCCCTGGTGCACGGCGGCCTGGCCAACGAAGTCCAGGTGGCCCTGACCTACATCGACTCGGAAAGGGTGGAGCGGGAAGGCCCCGAAGGTCTGCTGGGACACCTCCACGGCATCCTGGTTCCCGGGGGCTTCGGGGTCAGGGGCGTGGAGGGCAAGATCCTGGCCATCCGCTATGCCCGGGAGCAGCGGGTGCCCTACTTCGGCATCTGCTTCGGTATGCAGCTGGCGGTCATCGAATTTGCCCGCCACGTGGCCAACCTCGCCGGGGCCACCAGCGAGGAATTCCTCCCCGACGCCGAGCACCCCGTCATCTACCTGATGCGGGAGTGGTATGATTACCGCACCGACGCGGTTATCCGCCGGGACCAGGAGGCGGACAAAGGCGGCACCATGCGCCTGGGGAGCTATCCCTGCGCCCTGACCGCGGGCTCCCTGGGCGGGGTCGCTTATGACCAGACCAACATCATGGAACGGCACCGCCACCGTTATGAGTTCAACAACCTCTACCGGGAGCAACTGCAGGATGCCGGCCTGGTGATCTCCGGCACCTCCCCTAACGGCGAACTGGTGGAGATCATCGAGCTCCATGACCATCCCTGGTTCCTGGGCTGCCAGTTCCACCCGGAATTCAAGTCCCGGCCCCTGAAGCCCCACCCCCTCTTCCGGGACTACATCCGGGCCTGCCTGGCGTATAAACTGGGTCTGCCCCACCCCGGCGGGGAGATTTGAGAAGATAGCTATCAGCCGTCAGCTATCAGCTATCAGCCAAAAACTATGGGTCTCGCAGGGGCCATACTCATGTAGAGTACGCCCTGCGCCCCATTCTTTCTCTTGAGCATCCCCATGGAAAACCCCGTTCCCATCGCAGATTTCTGGGTTGGCAAAGGCGATCTGGTGATGATCGCCGGGCCCTGCGTCATTGAGTCCGCCGAGGCCACCCTCGCCATCGCCCGGACCCTCAAGGACTATGCCCGGGAACTGGCCCTGCCGCTGATCTTCAAAGCTTCGTACGACAAAGCCAACCGCACCTCCCTCACCTCTTACCGGGGCCCCGGCCTGGCCCAGGGGCTGGAAATTCTGGCCCGGGTGAAACGCGAGGTGGGCTTGCCGGTGCTTTCCGACGTCCATCAGGTGGCGGACGTCACACCCGCCGCCGAGGTTTTGGATATCCTCCAAATCCCGGCCTTTCTCTGCCGCCAGACCGACCTCCTGGTGGCCGCGGCCGCAACCGGTAAGGCGGTCAATATCAAAAAAGGCCAGTTCATGGCCCCCTGGGACATGGGCCAGGCGGTGGACAAGGTCGTCGCCACCGGCAATCGTCGGGTGTTGCTCACCGAGCGGGGCGCCATGTTCGGCTACAACAACCTGGTGCTGGATTTTCGCAGCCTCCCCATCCTGCGCAGTCTCGGCTGCCCCGTGGTTCTGGACGTGACCCATAGCGTCCAGCTGCCCGGCGGGCAGGGCACCTGCTCCGGTGGCCAAAAGGAGTATATCCCCCTGCTGGCCCGGGCCGGGGTGGCCGCGGGGCTGGACGCCGTGTTCATGGAAGTCCACCCCGACCCCGAGTGCGCCTTATGCGACGGCCCCAATTCCCTGCCTCTGGCCGAAGTCCTGCCCCTGTGGCGACAGCTGGCGGCCCTGCACCGGCTGCTCCAGGTTCAGGAGTAATCTGCCGAAAGTGCTACGGGCGTGCCCGGCGCCCCTGGCCGGTTCGCTTCGCCGGGCCAATTTCCAGGAGGGAACCCCATGCACCTTTCTCCCCCATCGCTCTCCGCCAAACTGAGCCTCATGGTCCTGACCGTTTGCCTCATCACCGCCAGCCATGGGGGGCCAAGCGCCGCGGCCGACCCGCCGCCTCTCACCCTGCCGCCGGTTACGCTTTCAACCTTCGCCGAGGTGCCGCCTCTCAACCCCCTCACGGTCACCCCATCCCTGCAAGACTCCGCCACCACGGCGGACAAGGCCACAAACCTAAAGGGCGTTATGAAACTGCTGGGCGTCCAACTCACCCCCGCACAGAAAAAGTTTCTCAATGAGCACAAGTTCCTGCTGATTTCCAAACGCGCCACCCGGTTTAAGGGGAAAATGGGGCCCGGCTGGGAATGGGACGAAATGTTAGGCATGTTCGATGAGATTGGCGGGGCTCCCTCAGAGGCAATGCGGCAGCCGGAAAATGCCCGCTTGGTTACGCCCGACGCCATGCTCCACGCCTTCCATAAATATTTCGAAAACTCTCTGGAATATCTCGAAAGATTCGACTTGGCTCCCCTGCTCCGCCGCTTCCTGCAGCAGGCCCAGGCCAGGGCCCTGGCCTACCGGGACCAATCCAGTGGCAAACTGGCAGCGCACTATGAAGTGGTGGCCGCCCAACTGACGGTGCCCCTGGTCATCCTTTCGAACGCCCAGTGGTCCGTATCCTATGAGGAGAAACTCAAACAGGGCTGGAATGAACAGGACTTAACCGACAAGCCCGACATCGCTGAAACCCTGGAAGGCGCCTTGCAAGAGCTGGGGAAGTCCCAAAAACAGTTCTCCCCGGAGGTGTTCAACCGCATGGTCCAGGAGATCACCAACATTTATCAGGCCGCCGCCGTGGGCCCATCGCCCCTGTATGGCCAGTATGCCAAAGAGGGGGAGCTCAAAACCGACTACACCCAGTTCACGCCCCGGAGCCACTACGCCAAAACCTCCCTCCTGCGGGCTTACTTCCGGGCCATGATGTATCTGGGCCGCAACAGTTACTTCCTGAATAAACCCGAGGGCATTTCTGACGCTCTCCTGCTGGCCCACCTCCTGGCGAGCCCCGGCCCCGACGGGCAGCCCCTGGTCAAGGATTGGCAGAAGCTCATGGAGATTACCGCCTTCTACGCCGGGCCCCCGGACGATATCTGCTACCCGGAGTGGCGAGACTTCCTCGTCAAGGTCCTGGGCCCGGAGAAATTTGCTCCGGCCGCGGCGGTCAACCCGGAAATCTTGACCAAGATTTCCCAGCAATTGCAGGAACTCCGGCCTCCCCGGATCCTGTCCGACGTCATCGTCAGCCCTGCGGTGTTTGATCAAACCAAGGCAGAGTTGTTGGCCGCCACCCAGGCCTTTCGCATTTTCGGCCAGCGCTTTACCTTCGATGCCTGGGTGTTGGGCCGACTCACCGCCGGTCAGGAGAAGGCCGCGGTGCTTCTCCCTTCCACTCCCTCGGCCCTGTTCGTCCCCGCGGCGTTGGGTGATAACGTGGCCCGGGAGTTTGTCGGCGCCTTTCTCAAACAAGATGCGCCGCCGTTTTCCGAAGCCCTGGTGGCCGCATTTAATGGCAGGCTGGATGAGGTGGCCGCGGACCTCAAGAAAGTCAAAGACGTGGAGTGGTACAGCTCCGTGGGCGCCGCCTGGCTGAAACTGTTGGGGACCCTGCCCCAGACGTTCGGCCCCGGTTATCCCCGGTACATGCAGGGGAAGCTCTTCCCGGTCAAGCAACTCCAGACTTTTCTCGGGTCGTACGCCGAACTCAAACACGACACCCTGCTTTACGTTAAGCAGAACTTTGCCGAGGCCGGCGATGGTGGTGATGAAAAGGTGCCGCCGGTGCCCAAAGGTTTTGTGGAGCCTAATCTGGCTTTCTGGCAGGAACTCCAGCGCCTGGTGGCCTATACCGCGGCCGGGTTCAAGAAGTACGGCCTGTTCGCGGGAGAACTGGAAGAATACGGCCGGTTGAATATCTTCAAAGAAAGGGTGAATTTCTACACTGCCCTGGCGGTGAAGGAACTGAACGGCGCCCCCCTTAGCGAGGCGGAGTACGAAAAGCTCCGCAGTCAGGGCCTCGCTTTCCTGGCCAGGCCGTTTGTCGAGGGGGCTATCCTGGAGGAGAAGGAAAAGCGGGCGGGTCTCATCGCCGATATTCACACCGACGCGGTCAAGGGCCAAATTCTCTATGAAGCCACGGGCGAACCCTACTTCATCCTGGCCTTGGTGGGTAACGAAAACTTCAGCCGCCTCACCGTGGGGGTGGCTTTCAACCACTATGAGTTCACCGGCCCCCTGGGGACCCGTTATTCGGATGCGGACTGGCAGGCACGGGTCTATGCCACCCCGCCCCAGGTGCCGCCGAAGAACTTCTGGTATAAGCCCTTGATGGCTAGATAGACGGCCAGGTCGGACCAGCGACTCACACCGCGTCCCACCCGGAAAAGGCGAAAGGGTCAGGCCATGGACCCAACCCTTAAGAAATCACTGGTCGGGACGGGCGGATTCGAACCGCCGGCTTCCTGCTCCCAAAGCAGGCGCGCTAACCAGGCTGCGCTACGTCCCGAGAAAAGACGGTTTCCGGTATTCAGTTTTCGCTATCAAAAGAACCCCAAAGGGCCGTCTTACCCTAATCTGTCATAGAACCGCCGGAGCCGCCGGTTTCTTGCTCTTTTAACCAGGCTCGCAGCACTGCCTTGAAGGCCGTGAGGGCCTTGGCCCGGTGGCTGATCTTATTTTTGATCTCCGGCCCCAGTTGGGCCATGGTGGCCGCATACTTCGGCACCCAGAAGACCGGGTCGTAGCCGAAACCCGTCTCGCCCCGGGGCGAAACCGCGATGACCCCGGCGCACTCGCCCCGGGCCCGCCGGAGGCTCCCGTCCGGGGTGGCCAGGGCGAGCTCGCACACGAAGTGGGCCCCCCGCTTGCCCCAGGGGACATCGTGCAGCTCCTGCAGGAGCTTCCCCCAATTGTCGGCATCGGTAGGGGGGCGAGGCGCGGTCCGGTCCTGGGCGTAGCGGGCCGAGAAGACCCCGGGGGCGCCGCCCAAGGCGTCCACCGCCAGGCCCGAGTCGTCGGCCAGAGCGGGCTGTCCGGTGAGCCGGGCCACCGCCATCGCCTTGGCCGCGGCATTTTCTGCGAAGCTGGCGCCTTCTTCCGGAATCTCGGGGAGGTTTGGAAAATCCGCCAGGCTCAGGAGCCTCACCCCTGAGTCTGCCAGGAGCGCCTTCAGCTCCCGGATCTTTCCCGGATTGCGGGTGGCCATCACCAGGGTTGGGGGAGCCACGGGGCCAACACCTCTGTCTGGATCCGGGTGAGCTCTCTGATACCCAACTGGGCCAGCTCCAGCATCTCGGGCAGCCGGGCCGCGGGGAAGGGGCCGCCCTCGCCGGTTAACTGCACCTCCACCAGCTCGCCGTTTCCCGTCCCCACGAAATTGGCGTCCACGTGGGCCTGGGAGTCCTCGGCGTAATCCAGGTCCAGAAGCAGCCGCCCCCCCAGGAGCCCGACGCTCACCGCGGCCACCTGGTCCCTCAAGGGGGAGGCCTCAAGCGCGCCCAGGCGCCTGAGACCCGCCAGGGCCAGGCACAGGGCCACGTAGGCCCCGGTGATGCTGGCGGTGCGGGTGCCGCCGTCGGCTTGCAGGACGTCGCAGTCCAGGATGACGGTGCGGGGCCCCAGATCCTGGAGGTCCACCGCGGCCCGGAGCGAGCGGCCGATAAGCCGGCTGATCTCCTGGGTCCGGCCCTGCAGCCCGCCCCGGCGGGCTTCCCGCTCCGTGCGACGGTGGGTGGCTCTGGGCAGCATGGCGTATTCGGCAGTCAGCCAACCGCCGCCGGAGTTCAGCCGGAAGGGCGGCACCGTCTCCTGCACCGTGGCGGCGCACAAGACCCGGGTGCGGCCCCAGGTGATCAGGCAGGAGCCTTCGGCAAAATCGAGATAGCCCGGGGTGATGGCGACCTCCCGGAGCCGGTTCGGGCCACGCCCGCCGCGGCGGTGCATCTGGAAGTTCCTTTGCGTCTCAGTCTTTGCGCCTTCGCGCCTTGGCGTGAGGTAAAAAAAATATCTCACGCAAAGACGCCAGGGAATTAATCCTTAAGCGATTGCCATAAGGTGTCGATGAACAGGGTAAAGGTGTCGTTGAAGGATGCGGGGTAGACACGGCCCACCACGATGAATTTGACCACGATCTCCTAGGCCGCCTTCAGGATTAGTTCCT
>JBKQVS010000058.1:0-15994 GCA_052139855.1 Desulfobaccales bacterium | reverse complement strand
CTCCCCCAAATTCCCCTGGCCTCCTCCCCCAAAATCCTCAGTTTCCCCCGTTCAGATCGTAGCGTTTCAGTTTACGCCAGAGGGAGACCCGGTCGATGCCCAGGATTTCCGCGGCTTTAGTCTTATTGCCGTTCACCTGTTTGACGACCCAGGCGATATATTCCTTCTCGTTGGCTTCCAGGGTATGCAGTTCCCGTCTTTGGTAGCGCTGCACCTGGAAGATGGGCTGTTGGAAATCCAGGGGCAGGTGTTGCATCTCGATGATGCTGCCGCTGCACAGGGTCACGGCCCTTTCCATGATATTTTCTAGTTCCCGGATATTTCCCGGGAATTCGTAATGGAGCAGCACGTCCATGACCCCGTCCTCGATTCCGTCGATCTTTTTTCCCTGGGCCTCGGCGAACTTCATGAGGAAGTGCCGAGCCAGGAGCGGGATATCGTCCTGGCGCTCCGCCAGGGTAGGGACGTGCAGGGTGACCACGTTGATGCGGTAATAGAGGTCCTGGCGGAAGTTGCCCGCGTCCACTTCCCCTTTCAGGTCCTTGTTGGTGGCGGCCAGGATGCGGATATCCACGGGGATCTCGGTGGTCCCGCCCACCCGCATCAGGGTTTTATCCTGGAGGACCCGGAGCAGCTTGACCTGCATGGAGGTGGGCATATCGCCGATCTCATCCAGGAGGACGGTGCCCCCCGCCGCGGCTTCCAGCAGGCCCTTCTTGACTCCCCGGGCCCCGGTGAAGGCTTCTCGTTCGTGCCCGAAGAGCTCGTTGGCCAGCAGCTCTTCGCTGAAGGCCCCGCAGTTGATGGCCAGGAAGCGGTGGTCGGACCGGGGGCTGAGGTGGTGGATGGCCTTGGCCACCAGTTCCTTACCGGTGCCCGTCTCGCCCAGGATAAGCACCGTGGCGTCGGAGGGCGCAATCTGGTCGATGGTCTGTTTCAGGAGTTCGATCTTGGGGCTTTTGCCCACCAGGAAGGGTACGGCCTTCTGGCTCCGGACCTGGCGCTTCAGTTCGGTGACTTCCTGGCGGAGCGAGCGTTTTTCCATGGCCTTGGCCACCAGGATGCGCATCTCGTCGATCTTGTAAGGCTTGGGCAGGTAATGGTAGGCCCCTTTCTGCATGGCCTCCACCGCGGTGGACACGGTGGCGAAGCCGGTGATCATGATGACTTCGGTGTCCGGAGAGAGTTCCTTGGTGCGCTCCAAGACCTGTAGGCCGTCCACCTGCTGCATCTTCAGGTCGGTCATAACCAGGTCGAATTCTTGTTTTTCCAGTTCCTTAAAGGCCAGGACGCCGCTTTCCACCGCCACCGTGTCATACCCTTCCTTCTTCAGCACATGGTCCAGGTTTTCCCGGGCGATGAGCTCATCTTCGACGATGAGAATCCTGCCCCGTCTCATGATGCGGTCCTCTCGGCCTTGACCTCAGCGTTATAAGGCATCCGGATGGTAAATCGGGTTCCCTCCCCTTCCTTGCTCTCCACCGCGATGCGGCCGTGGTGTTTCTCGATGATGCCGTAAACGATGGACAGCCCCAGGCCGGTGCCGACCCCCACTTCTTTGGTGGTATAAAAGGGATCAAAGACCCGGTCCAGTTCCTCCTTGGGGATCCCCACCCCGGTATCTTCGATGGTGATGACGGCTTCATGGTGGGCCGGGTCCGCGGCGGCGGCGATGCGAATCTCCCCGGGAGTTTCTTTGATGGCCTGGATGGCGTTCATCAGCAGGTTGAGTAAGACTTCCTGCATGCGCTGGGGGTCTAGTTCCAGGACCAGGTCCCAGGGGACCTCGTCCACCAGGTCAACTCCCGGAGGCACCTGGCTGGATATGAGCCGGATGGAGCGCTTGACCACGTCCTCCAGGGGAATGAGTTTGAGGGAAAATTCCCGCACCCGGGAGAACTCCAGGAGCCCCTTAACGATATCCCGGGCCCGGTAGACCTCCTGCTCCACGTTGGTCAACATTTTTCTGACGAATTCCAGGTCCGCCTGGTCCAATTCCTCCAGGATAATCTGGCAGGAGGTGGAGATGTTGTTGAGGGGATTGTTCAACTGGTGGGCGATCCCGGCGGTCAAGACCCCCAGGGAGGACATCTTCTTGCCCTGCACCAGTTGGTCCTGGCGCCGTTCCAGCTCTTCCACCATGCGGTTGAAGGCTTCCACCACCCGTTGGGTTTCGTCCCGGGTGTCCAAGACCGGCAGGGGCTTGAAATCCCCTAAGGCAATGCGATTGGTAGTATTTTCAATCACCCGTAAGGGGAGAATGATCTTGCGGCTGACGATATAAATGAGAAACCCCATGAAGGCCAGGAACACCACCAGGGAGGTGAGGAGTTGGGTTTTCAGGGTGGTGATGATTTCCAGAATCCGCAGGCGCTCGAAGGCCACCAACTGCACCGAGAGATCCACCAGGGTCTTCCCCCGGGCCCGCAGCTGGTCTTCCAGGCCCCGGCTGTTTGGTTGGCCCCGCTCCCCGGGTTTGGCCAGTTGCTCCATCAGTCCCCGATAGGTGATCAACTCCTTCTTAAAGGTGTCCATCTGGGAAGCTACTTTCAGGTTCTGGACGTCGGGCACAATCGTGGCCAGGATCTCCAGGGCTTTTTGGGTATAGGCCTGGTTGTGCCTGAAATCCTCGTCCAGGCCGTAGAGGAGATAGTTTTTCTCGTAGCGGCGTATTTCCAGAATGATCTCCCGCAGATCATCGGCAATCTGGACCACGTGCTGCTTCAGTTCGACGGCGTGGAGGTAATGGTAGGAAAACCCGCCGACAAAGCCGATGGCCAGAACGCAGGCGCTAAACCCCAAGATCACCTTCTGGCGTATATTCAGATACAAGAGATTCCTCCAAGCGGATTAAATGAGATGCGGTCCGGCCCCTCAGCCGGAAAACCGGGAACTGCGGCCCTTTTGCCGAGGTCGGGATATTTTTGCAACGCTCCTAAAGAGTCAACCCCAATCCCCTGAAATAACCTCGGATGAGACAACCTCCCTCCCCGCGCCCAATCCGGCGCCCCAAAAGTTCTCATAATTTTCCATGAGTTTGCCATGTTTTGCTGCATTTTGCAACGTGATTACCGACAATTAGAAAAATCTTGACACTTTGTGAGATTTTTAACATACTATCTCGCAATCCGAACTTATTATCTGGGAGGGAACAGGCAGGCGATGGATATTTATCTTCCCATAGCGGGTATGAGCATTAATTTTTTCCTGGTTCTGGGGATCGGGGGCTTGGTGGGCTTCCTCTCCGGGCTCTTCGGGGTCGGGGGCGGCTTCCTCCTCACGCCCCTGATGATGATGATCGGCATCCCGCCGGCGGTGGCGGCGGCCTCGGACTCCAACCAGATCGTGGCCGCGGCCTCCTCCGGCGCCTTCGCCCACTGGCGTTTGGGCAATGTCGACTTCAAGATGGGCCTGGTTATCCTGGCCGGCGGGATCTTCGGCGGCACCATCGGGGTGCAATTGGTCAAGGTCTTGCGGGCCATGGGCAACTTTGAATTCGTCATGAAAGTGGTGTATGTGCTCATGTTAGGCCTGGTGGGCGGCGCCATGTTCGTGGAGAGCTGGCGCACCATTCGCCGCAGCAAGGGCTCTACCGCGGAAGCCGCCATGGCGGCCCCGGCGAGTGAATCGAGCCTTACCCGGCTGTTCAACAAACTACCGCTAAAGATGAATTTTGACCGCTCGGGACTGAACACCTCGGCCATCTTCCCCTTCACCATCGGCACCACCGTGGGCATCATGGCGGCTATCCTGGGGGTGGGCGGCGGCTTTATCATGGTCCCGGCCATGATTTACATCATCGGCATGCCCACCATCGCCGCCATCGGCACCGATCTCTTCCAGATCGTGCTCACCTCGGCCAACGTCACCCTCCAGCAGGCCATTGTCAACCACACCGTCGACCTCTTGCTGGCCTTGATCCTCCTGAGCGGCTCCACCATCGGGGCCCAGTTCGGGGCGGTGGCGGGCAAACGCCTCAAGGGAGAGCAGATCCGCATCCTGCTGGCCATCATCGTGCTGGTCTTGACGGTCAAGATGTTCCTGGACCTGGTGCTCACTCCCAGCGATCTCGTGAGTCTGGCTACCAGTGGAGGAGGGCACTAAGATGAAACGGCTCGCGATCCTCTCCCTGGCCTGCTGCCTGGTCTGCTCCTGGGGGGCGTTGGCCCTGGCCATCAGCCCGGAAGCTCAACCCAAGGTGATCACCTCGGCCTCGAAAAACGTCGTGGAAATCGGCTTGTCCTACTCCGGAGATAAAATTTTCTTCTTCGGGGTCAATCCGGTGCCCGGGGCCGACGTGGTCATCAAGCTCACTGCCGAAAAAGAAGAAGCCGTTAAGCTCTCCGTCAAGGGCAAAGTGGGTCCCTTTTGGATGTCCGTGAAGCAGTACGAAGTCACCGGTTCCCCGTTCATCTACAAAATCCATGCAACCAAACCCCTGGACCAGATTATCTTCAAAGAGACCGCCCAAGCCTTGGAACTGGGCTATCCGGCGGTCCGGGGTAAGATGAAGATGCACCTGATCCGGGGCAAGGCATCCCCTGAGGATGAGGGGATAGTCTGGCAGGGGTTGCTCAAGATCAAGGAGCGGGCCAACCTCTATAACATTGTTGAGGACCCGGCGCGCCTGGAGATCTCCGAAGGCAAGCTCTTCAAACACTATTTCCGCTTTCCCCCCGCGGCCACGGAAGGCCGCTATCAGGTGGAATCCTTCTGTTTTCTCAAGGGCGAACTGGTAGGCTACGGCAAGGATGTTATTGAAATCAAGAAAGTGGGGCTGGAACACTGGCTCACCCAAACCGCGAAAAACCATCCGGTCTTTTTCGGGATCATGGCGGTTATTATCGCGGTTGGCGCCGGGTTGCTGGTAGGGGTCATCTTCGGGAAAGGGGGACACCATTAATGACCGCAGATAAAGCCAAGTCCATCGCCGTCGCCATAGATGGGTCGGAGGCTGCCTGGGAAGCCATGCAGCGGGCTGTCAACATGGCCCGCTTACTGGAGTTGCCCCTGGAGGTCCTTTACGTGATTCAACTGCGGAAATCCGGTTATTTCGCCTTTATTGACCGGCATCTGCAAGAGGACCAGGAGGCCTATGCCAAAAAGATCTTTGCCGACGCGGTCCAGCGGGCCGAAAACAAAGGGGTGGTGGTCCACACCCATCTGCTGGAGGGAGAACATGATCCCTCCGAGTCCATCGTCGCTTTTCTGGATCAAGCCAGGGGGGTGAAATTCCTGGTGATGGGAACTCACGGCCATGGGTTTGTGGGCCGGCACCTCCTGGGCTCCAGCACCGAGCGGGTGCTCCGGGAAGTGGCCCGCCGGGGCCTGCCGGTGCCCGTACTGGTGGTGCCGTTCACCAAGCCGGAGGCAGAACTTGGGGCCGACCGGCCCTGATCAGCCCGACCGGATGCACCATAATCCGGGCCAGGCGCCATAAAAAGTCGGGAGAGCCAGGGACACCTGGCTCTCCTTTTTTTAGTCCGCGCTGCCCTTCCGGTCCCGCGCCTCAGAAAGTCGAAGTCAGGGGCTGAACCTGGCCGGCATGGAGGAAATACTTGGCCACCACGACCTCCAGGCGCCCGGCATCGATGGCTCCCCGGATGATGGGGCTGATCTGGAACAAGGTCTCTTCCAAACCTTTAAGATGGATATCCGTGGCGGCCTCCACCAGGTCATGGCCGTGGTTGCCGGCCTGGCGCGCCTGGGCCACCGCCGGGGAAATCTGCACGATAATCGCCCCGATATTGCCCTCCGTGGCCTCGGGGTGCTCCACCGCCGCGGTCACCGCCCCACAGCCCTCATGGCCCTTGATGACCAGCAGGGGCACGTGCAGGTGCGCCACGGCGTATTCCAGGCTGCCGATGCTGGTGGGGTCCAGTACCAGGCCCGCAGTCCGCACCACGAAAAGGTCCCCCAGACTCTGATCAAAAATGATCTCCGCGGGTACCCGGGAATCGGAGCACGAGAGCACCGCGGCTTCCGGCTGCTGGCCCTTGGCCAGGGTGCGCCGCAAGTCCAGTAAATTCCGCCCCTGAAACAAGCCCTGGACAAACCTCATGTTGCCTTCCATCAACCGCTGCCACACCTGTCTGCCAGTGAGTCCCGACTTTGAACGAGCCATGATCTACCTGCCTTTCGTTGTCGTACTCCTTGGCGATCAACAAATAATTATGGCGGGGGATAACCTGCGCGTCCCCCCTCTCAAGAGGGCGCGCCCAAGTTCTCTCCCATCTTGCGGCGGCTTACCAAGCCGCACCGATTATTTGCCTCAGCAGCCGCCGCGGAAAAAAGTCATGACCAACACCACCACCACCAAACCGACTATCATCCATTCCATGCAAAGCGTCCTTTCCCTGATCAAGGCCACAGGGTCCCTGATCCGCAAGAGGTTGTGGCAATCCCCGGGACACGGTTGATCACAAGGGGCCTGGAGGAACCATTCAGGTTGCGTTCATTCAGTGAACCATAGTATCACAATACCTGGCTTATGTGCGATAAATCGAGCCCAAATTGACAGCCCGGTGTCTTAAATCCCCCTTTTTAAAGGGGGATTATCAAGAGCTTGTCTCATCCCCCCTTACCCCTCTTGAGAAAAGGGGGGCGAAAAAACTGATTTTCACTGCCATAGGAAGCCCAACCGTGGTCTTCGCGGCTAATTGCCATCCAGGCGCTGCTTGAGGGCCTTGTTTTGCCGCACCATCTCCCGCCAGCGCATGGCCTTGTCAATGGCCAGCAGAATCTGCTCCTTGCGGAAAGGCTTGGTGATGTAGTCGAAAGCCCCCTTGGCCATGGCCTCCTCCGCCGACTCCAGGGAACCGTAGGCCGTAATCACCATCACCAGGGCTTCTTCGTCCTGCTGTTTGGCCTTGGCCAGCACCTCCAGGCCATCCATGCCCGGCATCTTGAGGTCGGTGAGAATCAGGTCGAAGGTTTCCTTTTCCAGGAGTTCCGTCGCTTCCAGGGGATTGTTGGTGATCGTCACCTGGTGGTCGGAATAGCCCTCGATGATCATCTTGAGCAGGGCCAGCATATCCAATTCGTCATCGACGGCCAGAATCCGTCCCATCTGATAACCTCCTCACTTCTTGGCGCGGCGGTCTTCCGGCTTAGGTGCGGCCGCGTATTCGGGTTGCAAATCCACAAAGAAGGTGGTGCCCGTGGCGCCCTCGCCGCCGTCTTCGGCCGCCCGGCTCTCAAAGCGGATGCTGCCGCCGTATTTGTTGATAATGGCATAGCTCACGGCCAGCCCCAACCCGGTGCCCTCCCCCACCTTCTTGGTGGTGAAAAACGGCACGAAGATCCGGTCGGCATTCTTCTTGGGAATGCCGGTGCCGGTGTCGGCGAAAACGGCTTCCACCATGTGATTATAGGGATTGGTCTTGGTAATCACGGTGAGTTTGCCGCCGTTGGGCATGGCCGCCGCGGCGTTGTTGATTAAATTGAGAAAGACCTGCTGGAGTTCGCCGGCATCACCCCGGACCCGGGGCAGCCCTTTGGCCAGCCGCAGATCCAGGTCCACCTTTTTGGTCAGCAGGTTGTTCCGGACCAATGCCAGCACGTTGGCGATATCTTCGTTGGTATCGGTGAAATCCTCCTGCTTGGCCGGCTGCCGGGCAAAGGTCATGAGGTTTTCGACGATGCGCTTGGCGTTGAGCCCCTGGCGTTCGATGGTCTTGAGCATCTCGTGCTCTTTGCTGTCCGGGGGCAGCTTGTCCAGCAGCAGCTCGGTAAAGCCCAGCATAACGCCCACGGGGTTGTTGATTTCGTGGGCCACCCCCGCGGCCAGGGTGCCCATGGAGGCCAGCTTCTCGGTCTGGGCCATCTGGTTTTCCATCTGCTGGCGGTCGGTAATGTCCCGGGCCATGACCAGCACCTGCTCCACGGAGCGGCCGTCCTCGCCGAAGATGGGCACAAAATGGGTGGAAAACCAGTAGGGCCGGTCCTTGATGCGCATGGCGGCCTCGATCTCCGAGCTCTTCCGGCTGTGCACCGCGTCCCGCACCCAGCTGAGCATGGCGTCGGCGTCTTCCCGGGATAAGAGATCGGCCACCTTCTTCCTGGCGATACCGGCCGCGGGGATGCCAAAGGCCCGGGCCATAGCGTTGTTGGCGCTGAGAAAAGCCCCCTCCTCATTTACCAGGAAGATCAGGTCCCGGGCATTCTCCACCACCGACCGGTATTGCTTCTGGCTGAGGCGTAGGTCAGCGGTGGTGCGGTCCACCTCGGACTGCAGCTCCACCGACCAGCGGGATTCGTAGTAGATCACCGCTGCTGCGGCAAAGATCAGGGCAAAAATGAGGATCCCCTGGATCAGAAATTGCCGCACGTACAGGGAGTGGATGGTGCCGTAGACTTCGTCGGTGGGCGCCACCACCGCCACCGGCCAGATTTCCTTGCAGCCGGGCCGGCCGTGGGCAGCCATCTCGGCCCGACTCAGTTGGGAGTAGGGGCATTCCGCCCCCACATGGGCATTGGTGTAGGCCACAAATTTTTCCATCTGGCGGATGACGCCCCGGTGCCATCCCGAGATGTAGGTGGCCGTGCCTTCCTGCCCCTCCAGCATCTTGGTCTTCTGAATTTCATTGATGGCGGCGAAACTGATGGCCGGGTCCCGCTGGCCTCGAGCCGTGAAAGCATCTTCCCCGATAAATTCCCGCTCGGGATGGTACAGAAAGACCCCTTTATCATCCATCACCCAGCAGTATCCGGTGCGGCCGGAGCGGATGGCGGCACAGTAATGTCCGGTGAATTGGGCCAGGTCGATCTTAAACAGCAGCACCCCGACCAGGGTACCGGTGGCCCGGGGGTGAGACTCGTCCACGCTCTCTTCGTACACCGGCGTGGCCATGATCATGAAGGGCGTCTTATGGTCGCCTTGCAGCTGCAGGGTAATGGGCCCCTGGTAAATCTTCCCCCGGTTGCCTGGGTCCCGGGCCCAAGCCACCGCGGGCGTCCGGCTGAAATCTCCCTCCCGGAGCTGGGGCCCGCCGGCGTCCAGCTTATAGACTTTCCCCGCCCCGGGGCCAGCAAAACCGATACGCTCAATGGCCACCACGCCCATTTTGGAGAGCCCATCGAAGCTGACTTTCATGCGGTTGGCCCAGGCCACCTCCTCCAGGTATTGGATGGCCGGGGAATAAGCCAGGATGCGCAGCTCCCGCCGCAGAAACGCCAAGCCGTCCTCGATCTGCCGGGCGGTGGATTTGGCCAGGATGAGCTGCTGCTGCTGAAAGTCGTCGGAGACGATCTCCTGGGTGCGTTTTAAGGAAACAATCCCCAGGATGAAGGCCAAGGCCAGCAATCCGATGATCAGGATGCCCAGGACCGTCAGCAGACGCCGAAAGCCGATCTTCTCCATGGGCATAGTCGGGCCTCCTAAGGGCGTTGCGGGATATGGCCTTGGGAAAATTCCCGGTAATACTGATCCACCGCGTCCTCAGAGAGCATGACCATGTCCAGTTGCTTGGAAACCATCATCAGGCGGCCCAGGACTTCCAGTTTTTCATCCAGAGCGTCGGCATCATAGCCGTCGACGCGGGCGGTGATGGAATCATCCTTGGGTTCCACCCGGAAATCCAAATCTTCCAGGACCCTGGTCAGAAAGCGGATCCGGCGCATGCGCCGCGGCAACTCGGCGCCGCCGCCATAAAAAGTGAAGCTCACGTAGCTCTCCCCCGGGGCCCCCAGGAAAGCCTCGATGGTGGCGAAGTGAAAGCCCAGGCGGTTGGATAGGTTCATATAATCGTTGGTGATGATGGCAAAATTCTTTTCGTGGAGCCGTTCGGTGATGTTGGTGTCGGTGGCGGTGCTCATGACCACGGACATGAAACCGGCCAGGTCCACGGGCTTGGGGCCCTGCCAGCCCACCGCGCTCACCCCCCGCCAGTAAGCCAGCATGGGCCGGGAGGTGAGATGTTCGGGACGGACCTTGACCAGATCCGCGGCCTCGGGACTCAGGCCCCCCCCCAGGTCAATGATGTTGAGCTCCAGGGGGATGCTGCTCACCAGACGCCGGGCCCCTTCCCCGTCCAGCCGCCCGGCGGACACCTGGAAGAGCTCTTCCATGGCCTTCTCATGGGCGAAGCGGGTGATGTCATGGTAGGTGCGGCAGCCCTCGGGGCGGAAGTTGGCGGCCCGGGGGTCCAGGAGATTGAGGGGGGTGATGTGCGTCAGGACGCGCCCCAGGACCTTGTAGGCCCGGGTCTGGCGTACCGCGTCATCGCCGCCCCGGGGCGCCTTGACCAGTTCCTCCAACCGGCCGGCATAGATGTTGCCATAATAGGCGTCCACCGTGACCACATCCCCCGGATGGAGCCGGGCAACGGCCCCTTTGGCCCCGAACAGCGCCGGAATCCTGGCCTCCCGCAGCACCGTCGCCAAATGGCTGGTGGCGCTGCCGGCCTCGCAGACCACCGCCGCCACCCGGCCCACCACCACGCCATACTCCGGCAAGGCTCGGGGAGTCACCAGCACCGCGTCCTGGGGAATGTCATCCAGGGATCCGTCCCGGAAGAGGTAGACCGGACCTGCGGCCGCTCCCCGGGAGGCGATGATGCCGTCGGATAGGAGCATATCGGCCCCCTTGATCTGGCGCGGCAGATAATCGGCCTTGAGCTTGGCGCTCACCCGCAAAGGCCGGGCCTGGAGCAGATAAAACCTGCCCTCGGTGTCCAGGGCCCACTCAATATCCTGGGGCAGGCGGAAGTGCGTCTTGACCCGGTTTCCCAGTTCGGCCAGGGCCAGGGCCTGAGCCTCGTCCAGGCAGGGTCCCTGGAGGTCCTCCGGGGTGTCGACATCCAGGACCCCGCCTTCCGGGGCGGCCACGTGCATGTGGCTTTTTTCGCCCACGTGCCGGGCCGCAATCCGGCCGTCCTCGACCCGGTAAATGTCGGGTTCCACCACCCCGCCCACCGCCAATGAGCCCAGCCCGGAGACCGCGTTGATAATGGTCCCCTCCCCGCCCCTGGGATCATCGGTATAGAGGACCCCGGCGGACTTAACCGCCACCATGTCCATGACCAGGACCCCCATGGCCAGTTCCTGGTAGGAAAAACCGCTGGAATGGCAGTAGTAAAGGGCCCGGGGGGTGAACTGGGAAGCGATGACCTCCTTGTAGCGCGCCTCCACCTGGTCCCGGGGCACGTTGAGCACGGTCTCGAACTGGCCGGCAAAGCTGAAGAAGCTATCCTCCTGGAGCGCCGAACTGCGCACCGCCACCCGGGCAGAGTTCAGATGCGCCAGGTGCTCGGCGATGGCCTGGGAGATCTCCGGCGGCAGGGGCTGTGCCATGATCTTTGCCTGGATGGCCTCCCCCGCCTCCCGCAGGCTTTCCAGGTTGCGGATATGCGAGTGGGTGATGGCCTCCCGGATGAATTCCTCCAGACCCCCCATCTCAAAAAAGAGCTTCTGGGCATAGGCGCTCACCCCGAAACCCGCGGGCACCGAAAGCCCCAGGCGGGTGAGTTCGCCCAACTTCTCGGCCTTGCCGCCGTAGAACAAACCTTCCCGCACGTCGGCCAGGGGCAGCGCCAGGGGCACCGGCTGCAACGTGGCGCCGGCTAATTCCTCCGCCACCAGCTGGGCCACCTGCCGGCGGGCGGTGTCCAGGGCGGCATAGCGGCCTCCGGCCATGCCATTCAAGGCCGCCACCATGGCCTCGACCTCCTGGCCCAACTGCTCACCGGCCTGTCGGACGTAGTACATGTCAAACAGGAACCCTTCATCCATCTTGACTTGGATATCGGCCACGGTGGTCAGGATAGCGCTGTTGGCCGCCAGGAGGCGTTTATACTGGAGATAGCGTTCCAGGAGGGCGGGCGGGGGCCCCAGGGGTACGGAAGACGGCCGCGACGTGCGCTTGCGGGTGAACCATTCCTTTAACTTCCCCAGAGCCGCGGCCACCGATTTTTTCCTTGAAGACACGATAGTTACACGGGTGATTATAAGATAAACCGGCCTGGTCCTCAACTGTCAAATGCACCTGGGTTAAAAGCACCCGGATGCCGGGGCTGGCGCCGCCGCGCCGGGGATCCCCGGCCGCGGTCAGACGCGGCGCTCCCTTAAGGCTCAAAGAAATAATTGATTGACATATCCAGGGTTTTGCGATTTCATGAGCTAACTTCACTGAGTTTTCATCGAGTTAATTTCGGCTCTCCGGAGGTCCACATGCCTCAATGCCCTCATTGCCAGAATCCCTATGAAGTCGGCCAGCGTTATTGCAGCACCTGCGGCAGTTTCTTAATGCATCCGGAACAGGGGGACACCTTTTGCCCCCAGTGCGGCGTGCGCGTCTCCCCCCGCCAGGAATTCTGCCATGAGTGCGATGCTCCCCTGAAAGGGGCCCCGGCCGCGCTCGAAGCTCTGGGGCCCGCCCCGGAAGCCGCCGCGCCCGCCCCGGAGGCCGCGCCTGCCAAAGGTCCCGCCACCGGCTTGCCGTCCTGGCTCATCGGCGTGTTGGCGGGCGCCGGGATACTCATCATCATCTTGCTGATCTTGCTGTTCACCCGGGGCACGTCAACGCCCCCGGCGCCGGGTCCGGCGCCCAAAGTCGAAACGCCCGCTCCCGCCCCGGCCGCTCCGGCCGTGGCTCCCGGTCAACCCGCCACCCCGGCCCCGGCCCCGGCCCCCCCGGCCGAGGCGAACCTGAAAGAGGAGTTGCAAAAAGAGCTCTCTACCTTGCGGGAGGCCCAGTTACACAAAGATATTGCCCAGTTTATGGGCGTTTACTCCCTTACCTATCCGGGATTGGACGACAAGCGCGCCGGCACTTTGAAATCCTGGGAAAACTTTGACTTCACCAACCTGGTGTTCACCGTGGACAAAATCCAGTCCATCGACTCGGATAACGCCATCGCCTGGGTCACCTGGTACATTGACACCAAGAACCGGCGCACCCAAGAGCTGTCCAGCAGTTCCCAAACCTATCAGGTGCGGTTCGCCAAAGAGTCGGGCAAATGGCGCATCCGCTCCCTGGAAGAGGTGGAACAGTAGGGAGATACCTGCCGCGGCGGCATCGAGCCCACGGCCTGATGTGGAAGAAAGTTAGGCGCGGGGCGGGACCGGCCCCAGGGTCTCCAGGACCAGGGTCTCGCTGGCCGAGTATGGGTCGGTCTGCTTCGCCAGGATATCGGCAATGACCCGGTCCAGGCGGCCGTCGCCCTCCAGTTGCTTCACCAGGTGCCGGGCCACCCTTTCCCGCAGGAGTTCCAGAAACTCCTGGCGGGCCCGGGAGCGCCGGGCCAACTGCAGGGCCTTACCCCCATCCCGGGCCAGGAACTCCTGGTGATTTTTGACCGCCGCCATCAACTCCTCAATGCCCTCATTATCCTTGGCCTGGGTCATCAGCACCGGCGCCTTCCAGGCACTCGCCTTCCGGTGGGATTGCAACTCCAGCATCTGGAGCAATTCCTGGTAAGTGCGGGAGGCCCCCTCCCGGTCGGCTTTGTTGATCACCAGGATATCAGCCACTTCCAGGATGCCGGCCTTAATGGCCTGGATGTCGTCCCCCATGCCGGGGACCGTCACCACCAGGGTGGTATAGGCGGTAGCGGCGATCTCAACTTCGTCCTGTCCCACCCCCACGGTCTCCACCAGGACATAGTCCTTGCCCATGGCGTCCAACACCGTGATCACCGCCCGGGCCGAGGCGGTGAGGCCGCCGAAATGCCCCCGGGTGGCCAGGGACCGGATAAAGACGCCCTCATCCAGGGCGTGGCGCTGCATCCGGATGCGGTCCCCCAGGATGGCGCCGCCGGAAAAGGGGCTGGTGGGGTCAACCGCCACCACGCCCACCGTTTTCCCCTCCTGGCGCAGATAGTGGATGAGACGGTCGGTGAGAGTGCTCTTGCCCACCCCGGGCGAGCCGGTGATGCCGATGATATGGGCCCGGCCGCTCTGCCGGTAAATCTCTTTGAGAATCTCCCGGGCCTCGGGCCTGCCGTCGTCCAGCTCCCGCATCAGGCGCGCCGCGGTGCGCACCTCTCCGGCCAGAATGCGGTCCACCACCTCCTTGTTTCGCTCCATTATCCCTCCAGTCCGGGGAGACTCGGGGGCCCGGCCATCCCCGGCTGCTTCCCCAACCCTGATTTTCCTCACGGTATTTCCCGCAGGTGACGGCAACCAACGGCGTATAAATCAGAAAATTACGCCCCGCCTCCCGCCAATCCGGTCAGCGCCCCGTCCCCGAGACGCTTCTTTTCAATTTATAATGCCAGGCCCCGGCATGGCAAAGAAAAAGCGCCGCATGGGCAAGAATTGGCCGTCCGGGACCCCAAGACGCTCCCGCGGCTCCGAAGCTTCTGATATCTCCGGCCTCATCTGAAAAAAACCTGCTTCCTCATTTGCTCCCGGACCACTTCTTAGGTAGAATGATTTAAGGGGCTTATCCGCCATGCGCAACTTCGTGCCGCGACTCTACCAGCTTTTCAGCCATGAAGACCGGCTGGTGATCCTGATCGATCCCGACCCGGACGCCATTGCCAGCGCCCTGGCCCTGAAACGCCTCCTGTGGCACCGCTTGTCCGGCTGCGCCATTGCCCCCATCCGCCCCATCACCCGCCCCCAGAATCAACGCATGGTCCAGCTCCTGAGCATCGCCCTCACTCCCCTCGAGGAGCTCAACCCCGGAGACTACAACCGCACGGCCCTGGTGGACAGCCAACCCTCGCACCATGAATTGCTGGGGGGACATCGCTACGACGTGATTATCGATCATCATCCCCGGGCTCCCCAAACCAAAGCCCGGCTGGTAGATATCCGCCCGGAATATGGCGCCACCTCCACCATCCTGACCGAATACCTGCGGGAGGCCCGGATCAAACCCTCCCTGAAACTGGCCACCGCCTTGTATTACGGCATCAAAACCGACACGGCCAATTTTGAGCGCCCCGCCATCGAAGCCGATGTGCGGGCCTTTCACTATCTGTTCGGCTTCACCCGGAGACCCCTGGTGCGCCGCCTGGAGTTCGCCGAATTCAATATTCCCATGCTGGGGTACTTCCAGCAGGCCCTGAACCGCTTTCGCGTCCGCCACACCCGCCTCTACACCTTCCTGGGCCCGGTGAACACCCCGGACATCCTGGTGATCCTGGCGGATTTCTTCCTCCGGGCCGGCGAGGTCTCCTGGACCATCGTGGGCGGAATCTACCAGGACAAGCTCATCGTCATCTTCCGGAACGACGGTCTGCGCAAGAATGCCGGCCGCCTGGCCCTGCAGGCCTTCGGCAAGCTGGGCTCCGCCGGGGGCCACGCCGCCAGCGCCCGGGCCGAGGTCCCCCTGGACCACACCGGTATGAATCCCATCGCCCAATGGCAGGAATGGCAGGACTTCATCATCCACCGGGTGGAGCAGCACGGCCACCTGCAACCTGCTGGCGAAGCCCAAGAGGAAGCTCCGGATACTCAGACCGGCTGAGGCCGTATTCGGGAGCTGTGGGGGCGGGTTTCAAACCCGCCCCTGCGGTTCTTGCGGTGGTGTCGCCAGGTCCGAGCGGGCGCAGCCCCGCAACCTGACCATAAAGGGACCACATCATGAAATCAGCCCTGGTATTGATCGATCTCCAGAATGACTACTTTCCCGGCGGTGCCATGGAGTTGGCAGGCATAATCCAGGCCGCGGCCAACGCCCAAAAAGTGCTCGCCGCTTGCCGCCAGGCCGGGCGCCCTGTTTTTCACGTTCAGCACCTGGCCCTGGGACCGGGGGCCACCTTCTTCCGGCCCGATACCCCGGGGGTGGAGATTAACCAGAGCGTCCGGCCGCTCCCCGGCGAGGCCCTCATCCAGAAGCATTATCCCAATGCCTTTCGGGACACCGGCCTGCTGGAGGCGCTTAAGAATACCGGGGTGGAAGAGCTGATCCTCTGCGGCGCCATGAGCCACATGTGCGTCGACGCCACCACCCGGGCCGCCTTCGACTTCGGCTTTTCCTGCATGGTCATCCACGACGCCTGCGCCACCCGGGACCTCGTCTTTGAGGGCGAAACCATCCCCGCGG
>JBKQVS010000057.1:0-54353 GCA_052139855.1 Desulfobaccales bacterium | reverse complement strand
AGGTTGCGGCCGCGGCCAAGCCGACGGACGCCAGCGGGCCCAACCAGGTGCTGCTGGCGGCGGCCTCGCCCCTGGAGGACTTAATGGAATTTGCCCTGGCCAACGATATCCCGGGGATGCGACAGGCTCTGAAGGCATACGGCGACCAGGCGGCGGCAGTCGATCAGGTCCTCGCGCCGCCAGCGCGCCGGGAAATGGCCGCGCGGCTTGCCGCAATCAGGCGGGCCGAATCGAAAGGCGATAATCAGGAAGTGGCGGTGAACGCGGTGGAGGCCTACGGGGTCCTGGTCGAGTCTTTGGACCCCATTGGCCTGGTGGTGCCCATGCAGGTGGCAAGGCTCGATTACTCCGGCTTCACACTGAAAGTCCTTCTGGCTGCAACACCGCCTGACTGGTCAGCAATTCAAAAGACCGTCGAAGAGGCGGGGGGTCTGTGGTACGAGCTGGAGCCCAAGGTGGGCGACAAGGCGCTGCGCGATGCGGTCAAGACGGTGCTCGCCGGGCTGCACCAGGCGACCAAAGCCGAGAACGCTGAGATGGCGGTCTTTGCGGCCCAGATGGACCTGGCTCTGGTGGACCTGCTGGAAGGGTACTTCGAACGGGCCGCGAAATAATTGCCGGCCTTGCTTCCCGGCCGGGCCGGACGGTGCATTCACGTCGGGGTTTATCAAGGGAAACCTATGAAGAGAAAGCGTGTCGGGATCGTGATGTTTGAGGATATCGAAGTGCTGGATTTTTGCGGGCCCTTCGAAGTCTGCGCGGCCACCCGCCTGGATGAGGCGAAGCGGCGGGAAGAGCCTTCGCCCTTTGAGGTGGTCCTGGTGGCAGAGAAAAACGGACCCATCGTCACCGCGGGGGGCATGAAAGTCATTCCCGACCACACCTTTGCGACCTGCCCAAAACTGGATATTCTCGTGGTTCCCGGCGGCTGGGGGACGCGCCGGGAGCTGAACAACCCCGCCATGCTGGTTTGGCTGCGCCTTAGGGCCGCGGAGGTGGAGACTTTGACGTCGGTGTGCACCGGCGCCATGCTCCTGGGGGCGGCCGGTTTGCTGGACGGGCATCGGGCCACGACCCACTGGCGGTCGCTCAATTGGCTGCGGGAGTCGTTTCCGGCGGTGACAGTGGTGGACGATGAGCACGTGGTGGAGGACGGCCGTATCATCACGTCGGCGGGGATTTCAGCGGGGATCGACATGGCGCTCAAAGTGGTGGGGCGCTATTGCGGGGAAGCCGTGGCCCGGGCCACGGCCCGGCACATGGAATACCCCTACCCGGATAGCAACGCCCGGAGGATTTAAAGCTCCGGGGCGGACCTTGGGGCCCCCGGCCCCCAAATCCGGACTAGCCGAGTGCGGGTGCAGCCGTGCGGAGGATTTCCTTAACCACCAACCCCATGAGACCCAACACCGCGTCCAGTTGCCAGAAGCGGTCCAGGCCGGATGGCACCGTGAAAGACACCTGGGCCGGGAACTCGTCATCCGCTACCCAGAGAATCACTTCGACGGCCAGGCCCGGATAGACCTGGAAAGCCAGGGCGCCATCGCCGCTGGCCCGCCTTTCCGCCCCCAGGCGGCGGCCCACCTCCAGAAAACCGGCCAGATCACGGGCGAACCGGTCTTCCAGGGGGGCGCTGGGAATGGCATGCGGCCCCCGGCTCTGAAAAAAGGTGGTGGCGCCGGTCAGTTCCAGGGGACTGACCGGCGGCCCCAGCCCGGCGGTATCCACGAGAAGCAAATAGAGTACGGTGATCAGGCAGAGGCGGAAACCCGGTTCCTCTTCCGGCGCCGCGGCCCGGAAGACCCGTTGCCGGTCCAAATCCACTACCGCTGCCTGATTAAAGTAACGGAAGCGGAAGACATTGTCGTGACGGCGGACGCCGGTACGGCGAACGATCTCCTCCGGGTCGGCCTGGGCCAGAGCGTGCCAAAACTCCTTATCCACTTCGGTGCAACGATTATAGAGCATCGAATTGATCCGTGAGTAATCCCGCAGGAAAAATGGCGAAAGTATGGAGGGCGGGCCAGGCCAACCCTACAGATGCAAGTAGCCGCAGGCTTCAGCCTACGCAAGCTAAAGCTTGCGGCTACAGGGAAAAGACCATCTTGCCACCCGCCGCATGAGGAAGATTCCTATTCCTCCCCCGGATTAAGCAGATAAGCCTCCACAAAGCGGTCCAGGTCGCCGTCCAAGACCGCGTCGACGTTGCCCTCTTCGTGTTTGGTGCGGTGGTCTTTGATCATGCGGTAGGGCTGGAGAGTGTAGGAGCGGATCTGGCTGCCCCAGGCGATATCTTTCTGGTTCTCCTGCATTTCATGCTTCTTATCTTCCTGCTTGCGTTTCTCCAGGTTATAGAGGCGGGCCCGGAGCACCTTCATGGCCAGTTCCCGGTTGCGGTGCTGGCTCCGTTCGGACTGGGAGGAGACCACGAGGCCCGTGGGCAGGTGGGTGAGGCGCACCGCGGAGGAGGTCTTGTTGACGTGCTGGCCGCCGGGGCCGGAGGCCCTGAAGGTGTCGATGCGCAGGTCATTTTCCTGGATGTCGATAGCGATGCGGTCATCCACTTCGGGCAGCACCTGCACCGCGGCGAAGGAGGTGTGGCGGCGGCCGCTGGCATCAAAGGGTGAGATGCGCACCAGGCGGTGGATACCGCTCTCACTCTTCAAATAGCCGTGGGCGTAGGGGCCGCTGGCGGTGAAGGTAACGCTCTTGACGCCGGCCTCGTCTCCAGGCAGGAGGTCGATGGTCTCGGTCTTAAAACCCTTGCGCTCGGCGTAGCGCAGGTACATGCGCAGTAAAATCTCGGCCCAATCCTGGGCTTCGGTGCCGCCGGCCCCGGCGTGGATGGTGACGATGGCGTTCTTGTCGTCGTCTTCGCCTCCCAGGAGCAGCCTGAGCTCCCAGTCGGAGAAGTCGCGCTCCATGGCCGTCAGGTCCTGGACCACTTCCTTCAGGGTCTTGCGGTCCTCTTCCTCCAGGGCCATATCCAGCAGCAGCTCCAGGTCTTCCAGTTGCTGGCGCCGGGCCTCATATTGCTCGGTGGCCTGGATAAGGGAGGCCCGTTCCCGGAGGATATCCGCAGCCCGGGCCTGGTCGTCCCACAACTCCGGGGCGGCCATCAACTCTTCTAAATGCTTCAGCCTGACCTGTTTGCCAGCCAGATCAAAGATGACCTCGGAGGGTTTCCAACCGGTTTTGCAAGTCTTTTACTTTGATTTTGATTTCGGCGCTGTCCGGTAACATGGTGACCTCCTGGGTTTTATGAAAAAGCTCTCAGCTTTCAGCAAGAACCTCGATTTAGGGTGGGGGCGATTCATGCCGCCTCAACTGCAACCAATCTCCAACGTTTAATTTTATCAGAAAAATGCTGGATTAGGAAGAGATTGGCGGCGGCTCGGTCTCCGGCTCATCCCCCAGGTAGGCGTGCTGCAGCTGGGGGTTGGCCAGCAACTCGGAGCCGGGGCCGGCCAGCACCACCCGGCCGGTCTCCAGGACATAGCCGTGGTGGGCGATTTTTAAGGCGGCGGCGGCGTTCTGCTCCACCAGCAGGATAGTAACCCCCCGTTGGTTGAGGAGGGTGATGATGTGAAATACCTCCTTGACCAGCAAGGGGGCTAACCCGAGGGAAGGTTCGTCCAGGAGCAAGAGCCGGGGCCGGGACATCAGGGCACGGCCCACGGCCAGCATCTGCTGCTCGCCGCCGGAGAGGGTGCCGGCCATCTGGGCGCGCCGTTCCGCCAGGCGGGGAAAGGTAGCGTAAATCAGGTCCAGGTCCCGGGCCAGGGCCGGCCGGTCCCGCCTGAAGTAGGCCCCTAAGAGGAGGTTCTCGTAGACCGTGAGATTGGCGAAGACGTGGCGGCCCTCGGGGGCCAGGGCAATGCCGGCCCGGATGATCTCGTGGGTGGGGAGGCTTTGGAGTTCCCGCCCCGCAAAGACGATGCGGCCGCCGCGGATCGCGGCCAGCCCGGTGATGGCCCTGAGCGCGGTGGTCTTGCCGGAGCCGTTGGCTCCGAGCAAGGTGACGATCCGGCTCTGGGGGACGCCAAAGCTGATCCCGTCCAGGGCCTTGATGGCCCCGTAGGAGACCTGGAGGTCGAAGACTTCCAAAAGGTTAGGGCTTACGGGCATAATTCAACCGTGAGCAGTGAGCTGTGAGCAGTGAGCAGTGAGCAGTGAGCGAAAAAAATCATAATTTGCCCATAGCCTATGGATATTAACCAAGAAAACGCCTTTTATTCTGGCTGACTGCTACTTGCCCAAATAGGCCTGGATGACCGCCGGGTCTTTCCGGATGGCAGCGGGAGGGCCGGCGGCGATGGTGAGACCGTGGTCCAGCACGGTGAGGTGCTGGCAGAGGCCCATAACCAGGCGCAGGTTATGTTCGATGACCAGGATGGTTAAGTTATGGCGCCCCTTGATCTCCCTGATGAAGGCAATCAAATCTCCGGTCTCCTGGGGGTTGAGGCCGGCGGCGGGCTCGTCCAGGAGGAGGAAGCGGGGCCCCGTGGCCAGGGCCCGGGCGATCTCGAGGCGGCGCTGGTGGCCGTAGGGGAGCTTGCCGGCGGGGTGGTCCGCCACCGCCGCCAACCCCAACTCAGTAAGGAGCGCCAACCCCCGGGAGCGGCGGTCCAGTTCTTCCCGCCGGTAGCGGGGCAGGCGGAAGACGGCCTCGCCCCAGGTGGCGCGGCTGCGGCAGTGAAACCCCACCAGGACGTTATCCAGGGCGCTGAGTTCGCCGAAGAGCCGGATGTTCTGAAAGGTCCGGGCGATCCCCAGGGCGGTGAGGCGGTGGGGAGGCTCGCCGGTAATGTCTTGGCCGTCCCAAAAAATGCGGCCGCCGGTGGGCTGCAAAAACCCGCTGACCAGGTTGAAGACCGTGGTCTTGCCGGCGCCGTTGGGGCCGATGAGACCAGAGAGGCTACCAGCCGGCACCGTCAGATTCAGGTCCTCCAGGGCCGAAAGGCCCCCGAAGCGCATGTCCAGATGTTCCGTCCGCAGGAGAGCCATGGAAAACTCAGGGAGCGCCTGCGCCGGGCGATGAACCGGCCCAACCGCGGCGCAGCAGGCGGCCCAGCCCGGCCCAGGAAAACTCCCGGCGGCCCAGGAGGCCCTGACGGCAGAAGATGATCACCAAGAGCAGCGCCAGGGACAGGATCACCATGCGCATCCCCGGAATGCCCGGGATGGCGACTCCGAGGAGGGTGGCCGGCTCTTCCACCACCCGGAGCCACTCCCCCGCCAGGGTGAAGCCCGCCGCGGCCAAGACCGCCCCGGTGGTGGAGCCCAGCCCCCCCACCACAATGATGATCAGGAGATTGAAGGTGAGGAAAAAGGTGAAGAGCGAGGGCGAAATCGTGGTGATGAGATGGGCCAGGAGGCCACCGCCCACCCCGAACCAGAAGGCGCTCAGGATGTAGGCGCCCAGGAGGTGGCGAAAGGTGTTAACCCCTGAGGCCTTGGCCGCGGCCTCGTCTTCCCGGATGGCATTGAGGGCGCGGCCGTAGCTGGAGTTGACCAGGGCGGTGACCACCGCGGTGGCTGCCACCGCCACCCCCCAGGACCACCAGAGGTTGGTGTAGGGGTAGAGGCCTTTGAGGCCCAGGGGGCCATTGGTGAGTCCCTGGAGGTTGTTGGCCAGGACCCGCACCACTTCGCCGAAGCCCAGGGTGACGATGGCCAGGTAATCGCCCCGGACCCGGAAGACCGGAAAGCCGGTAAGCAGGCCGAAGGCCGCGGCCACCAGGCCGCCGGCCAGGAGGGCCAACGGAAACGGCAGGACTGCCTGGCTGAGGGGCCAGTACAGGGGGGTGACCAGGAAGTTCAGGGTCTTTTCCGCCGGGGTCATGGTCAGGAGCGCGGCGGTGTAGGCCCCCAGGGTGATGAAGGCGTTGGGCCCCAGGTGGAGCTGGCCGCAGACCCCATTGACCAGGTTGTAGGCCACCGCCAGGGTGATGAAGATGGCCACGTTGTTGAGGAGCCGCACCTGATACTCGTTGGCCCAGCAGCTCGCCCCCCACAGGAGGAGGAACAGCAGGACCAGAGCGGCCAGGGTCAGGTAGCGGGTGCGAATGGCGAGTACTCCTTCGGAATATTGGTGGGGGAGAGGGCTAAGGGCTTTTCCGTAAGGGGCCCTTACCCCCCCCCACATCCCCTCCCCCAATCCCTTAAGTGGGGGTGGGAGGGGAGTTTGAGAGGAGGGGGGGACTCGTCGTCCCCCGGTCCTCCCCTCAAAGTTTTATAATTTCTCCTCCCCCAGCGCCTCTCCCAGCAGGCCCGTGGGCCTGACCAGCAGGATGACGATGAGCAGGGTGAAGGCCACCGCGTCCCGGTAGCCGGCCCAGGCCGGGAAGAGGGCCACGATCATGACTTCCAGGAAGCCCAGGAGCAACCCCCCCAGGACCGCGCCGGTGACATTGCCGATCCCCCCCAGGACTGCGGCGATGAAGGCTTTCAGCCCCGGCAGAATTCCCATGAAGGGATTGACCTGGGGGTACTTCATGGCCCACAAGAGGCCTCCGGCCCCGGCCAGGAGCGACCCCAGGAGAAAGGTAACGGTGATGATCCGGTTGGCGTCGATGCCCATGAGGCTGACGGTGGCAAGGTCCAAAGCGATGGCCCGCATGGCGCGGCCCACGGCCGTGCGGTAGATGATGAGGAAGAGCCCCACCAGGAGCACCAGGGTGACCAAGGGGATGAGGAGGCTCAAGCGGGGCACGAAGAGTCCGCCCCAGGCAAAAGCCCCGGCGAACATCCGGGGGACGGGAAAGGGCCGGGCCCGGCCCCCGGCAATGACCAGAGCCAGGTTCTCAAGCAGAAAGGAGGCGGCGATGGCCGAAATCAACAGGGAAATCCGGGGGGCCCGGCGCAGCGGCCGATAGGCGCCGCGCTCCAGCAGCACCCCCATGAGGCCGGTGAGCCCCAAGGCCAGGCCGAAAGCCAGGGGCCAGGGCCAGGCAAACAGCCCCACCCCCATAACCGCAATGTAGGCCGCTACCATCAGCAGGTCGCCGTGGGCGAAGTTGATGAGCCGGAGGATGCCGTACACCAGAGTGTAGCCGATGGCGATGAGGGCGTAGAGACTGCCCAGGGACAGGCCGTTGATGAGCTGCTGGAGGAGAGTGAGTAAATCCACGGGGATATTATACTAAAAAATGCGCCGGGGCGCGGGAAAAGGTCAAAGAAAAGCCGAGGTTACTCCGGGAGGGGCAAGGGGGAGCTCACGGCTCATAGCCCTCGACGATAATGGCCCGGGTGGTGGCGGATTGTTCCCGAAGGGGGACCAGGGCCTGATACTCAGGCGAGGCAAAGAATTCCTGGACCTGCTCGATAGTCTGGAATTCAATCAGGACGATCCATTCGGGCTGCCAGTCACCCACCATGGTAGAGACCTCGGCGCTCCGGGCGAGGTAGCGTCCGCCGTATTGTTCCACCACCGCCGGCACCCGCTCAAGGAATTCCCCATAGACGTCTGGATCAGTGACGGTGATGTCGATGATGAGGTAAACGGGCATGTTTTCCTGGCCTCTTTTGCGGGTTGGGTGGGAAGCCCTCAAGGGGGCACACGCAGGTGCGCCCCGACAAAAAAAATTATGCACACAGATTGATGGCGTCTAAAACCTGATAGCTGAAAGCTTATTCAATCCCCGATCAGCTTCGCCAATCCCAGTAAATTGATGATCTCCGGCACGACCTGGAGGCCGGTGAGGCGGCCCATGGCACCCCGGCCGCAGGCCCATTATAAGCCGTAACGTCGTCGGAGCGCACCAGGCCGTCGCCTACCATCATGATGGGCACCGGGTCCCCGGAGTGTTTCTTGAGAATACAGGGGGTGGAGTGGTCCGCGGTCACCGCCAGGAGGCAGGGGGCGTCCAGGAGGAGTTCGAAGGCCAGGTCGATCTTGTTGATGAAGTTCATCTTGCCCAGGTAGTCGCCGTCCTCCCCGAAGGTGTCGGCGGCCTTGATATGGACGAAGGCGAAATTATACGGCCCGGCCAGGGCGTTTAGGCCCGCCCGGAACTTGGCCCCGATGTCGGTGTTGGGCAGCCCGGTGGCGCCGGGGACCTCAACCACGTCCATGCCGGTGAAGGAGCCGACGCCCTTGTAGAGGCCGCCGCCAGCGATGGTGCAGGCCTTGAGGCCGTAGCGCACCGGGAACGGCTCAATCTTCTTATAATAGCCGGCGCCCCGCCCCAACAAATAATTGGCCGCCGGCCGGCCCGCGGCCAGCCGCTCGCGGTTGAGGGGATTTCGGCTCAGGATGCGGTGGGCTTCCGTCAGAAAATGATTCAATACCTTAGCGGTGAAAGCCGCCTCAGGGGAGTCGTCCAGGGGGTGAACCTCGTGGACCTTGACCCCCACCTCATGGGGATCGTTGTCGCTGATCCGGAAGCTGAGCCCCGGCCCCCGGAGAATAACGCCGGCCCGGTGGCCGGTGCCGGGACGGACCTTCAGGGTGACACCCTCATAGGTGAGGCCGTCCAGGTCCTTGACAAAGGGGCCGGTGTCGGTGATGCGCCCGGCCCGCCGGTCCACCACGGTGAGGTGGTCGTCCACCGTGCCCAGGTTGCCCCGCAGAGCCACATCGCCGGCCTCCAGGTCCATGCCCAGCCCCGCCACCTCGATGGTGCCCCGGCCGGTATAATAGCGTTCGATGTCGTAGCCCAGGATGGCCAGGTGGCTGGTGTCGCTGCCGGGGCGCAACCCCACGCCCAGGGCGTTCATGAGCCCGGTGATGCCCCGGGCCGCCAGGGCGTCCAGGTTGGGGGTGTGGGCCGCCTCCAGGGGCGTGAGGCCCCCCAGTTCCCTTAAGGGCCGGTCTCCCAGACCGTCCATGACTACGAGCATGGCCTTATTCATTAAGTTACTCCTTAAGCGTCATCGTTGAGGCAGCGAAGTCGTTAGATTATTGCTCAAAATGGGCAGAAAGCATAGACCGGCATCACAAAATTACCGACTGAAAACCCCGGGAAGTTATGGTGGCATAGTGGAAGGGCGGCCCCACTTCTTCTTTGACCGCGGCCATTTTTTCCAAAAATTCTTTGCTCAGGTGCAAGATTTCTTCCAGGTCCGCCTCCTGGTTGAGGGCCTTGAACAGGCGCATCTCCATCCCCAGGTTCCGGGGCATGACCACGACGTTACCGATCTCAATCCGGCGCAGGGGAAGCTCGTTTTCCTCGCTGCCCAGGAGGACCATTTGATAGTGGGGTGGGGGGGCATCGGGCACGTAGCCGGCCAGGATGAAGTAAATGCGGCGAAAGTCTTCGGCCTCCGGGCCGTGGGTTTCCAGGTGGCGCTGATAACCCCGGGAGAGGAAGGGCAGCGCAAATTCCACTATTTCCGCCAATTCCAGGGGGCCGGGATGACGGGCGATCTGCCGGCGCAGTCCGAACGACAGGGAGACGCTCACCCCGGCGCCGCCGCTTAAGATGCCGCAGCGCCGGTTCAGGGCAAAGAGCTTGTTGACATTAAAGATCTCCGCCTCACCGTCAGCAGCGAACCGGGTGGCCTGGCTGTCCGTGGCCAATACAATGCCGTGCTCATTAAATCCCGCCAGGGCCTGGGTCATGGGTTAGTAGCCAGTTGTCAGTTGTCAGTAAAAAACTTTTGTCTGAGAATAATCATGCTTGGGTAAGGAGCATATCAGTTTCTGGCAGCGGCGCCCCGTCGGGGTTATAAAACAGCCGCATTCGGGACGGCGGCAGGGTGAATGACAGGGCGGGCCCAAATTTCAGCGGGGTGGTGTCCGGCGTCAGGTCTTTCCAAGCCCGCCGGGGTTTCCCCAACAGCTCGGCCAGGTAGGGGATGGCAACCTCCCGGGGTTCGCCGGTGGTATTGATCACCGCCAGGACGCGGCCCTTGCGGCTCTCCCGGGATTTGAGCAAGAGGGTAACCGGCTCCCCCTTGGGGTTGACCCGGGTCTGGGGTCCCTCCTCCAGGAGGACCGGGCATTTCTTTTTCATGCGGTTCACACTTTTGATAAAGGGAGTCAGGTCGTAGGCGGGCGCCTCCCAGTCCTGGGGACCGGTCTGCACCACGTTGAGGCGCTTCTTGAACCCGTATTCGTAGCCCAGAGGGATCATCACCCCGGTGGAAAAGTAGGCCGCGAAGAGGTAGCGCTGCCGGGCCACTTCCGGTGCGCCGCCGGCTTCCGCGGCCAGCCGTTCGGTGTCGTGGCTTTCCGGGAAGCTGATGGAGGGGGCGATACGGCGAAAGTCGTTGTACTGTTCCAGGCACCAGCCTGCTTGAAAATCCCACCACTTGGAGCTGTTGTAGAGGAAGTCGAATCCGGAGGAGGACAGTTGGGCGCACTCCTTAAGGCGGCACCCCAGGGTTTCGGCGAAAAATTGGACTTGGGGCTCCAGGTTCTTGGCCGCAGTGATGAGGCGAGCCCAAAAAGCGCCCGGGATCTTGTAGGCCGCATCGGCCCTAAACCCCATGAAGCCCAAGCGCAGGTATTTGGCCACCACGCCGTCGAAGTAGTGCAAGAGGCCCTCGGGGTCGGGGGCCGGCCAGTATTCCAGTTCCGCCAGGTCGCCCCACACCGTCACTTTGGTGGCGTCCGCGGGGTCGATGGCGCCGGGGTGCTTGATCCGGCCGTCTGCGTCGGTGGCGTACCACTCGGGATGTTGGGTGGTCAGGGGCGAGTCGATGGCCGTGTGGTTGATGACCAGGTCCAGCATCACCTTGAGGCCCCGGCGCCCGGCCCCTTTCAGAAAGTGGACCAGGGCCGCCTCCGGGTCCTGGCCGGAGGCCGGATAAAAGCGGGGATTGAGGCCGTAGTAATCCTTGACGGCATATAAGCTGCCGGACAGGCCGGGGGTGTGGATGGGGTTCAAAAAGATCCAGGTGAAGCCCATGGCCGCGATGCGGTCCAGGTGGTCCTCCCACTGGGGGATGGTCCCGGCCAGGGGCGGGAAGAGGTTATAGATCAAGGCTGGTTCAGACATGGATCACCTCGTTTAAAAACAGGGGTTAGGGGTTAGGGGTTTTTTATACTGGCCACTGACCACTGTTTTTCACCTCTCTCGGGCCTTATGCAGCCGGGCCGCCAGCCGGGCGGGCGCAGGGTTCTGCTCCATCTGCTCCAGGGTCAGGGGCAGTTTGACCCGCCAGTTGGGGTGCTCCTTTTTGGTGCCCGGGAGGTTTTGCTGCTCCAACACTCCGAAGACCTCCTCCAGGCGGACCTCCATGAGGGCTGACTCACTCTGGGCCAGATATGCCAAAACCGCCTCCCGCAGTCCAATGGGGCAGGGACTGGCAGTCTCGGGATCGACCGCCGCGCTCTCGTCCAATAAGCCCCGGCCCCGCAGAGTCTCCACCAGGAGGCGGCGATCCTGCTCCCGGGCGGCGGCGTCGGCCTCCGCCAGCCGGGCTTCGGGGTAGAGATCCAGCGACCGCTTGAGGGCCAGGTCATGCCCCTGCCAAAATCCCGTCAGGGTGGGCAGGTCATGGGTGGTCACCGTGGCCATGGCCCTGGCCGGGTACGCCTCCGGGGGCAGGAAGTTATGATTGCCGTCCCGTTCAAAGTAAAAGACCCGGTAGGAAAAGACCCCGGTCTGACCCAGTTCCCGCCGGATGCGGGGCGGGACGGTGCCCAGGTCCTCCCCGATGATCAGGGCTTGCCGGCGCACGCTCTCCAGGGCCAGGATGGCCAGGAGCTCCCGGGCCGGGTAGTTGACATAGGCGCCCCGGGCCGCGTCCGCCCCTTTGGGGATCCACAACAGGCGGAACAGCCCCATGACGTGATCCATCCGGAGCATGCCGCCGGGGGGGGTGTTGGCCCGGAGGGTGTCGATAAAGAGTTGGTAACCTGAATTCCTCAGGCGGTCCGGAATCAGGGGCGGGAGCCCCCAGTTCTGCCCCTTGGGATTGAAGGCGTCGGGAGGGGCGCCGACGGCCGGCCCTCGGGCGAAGAGCTCCTGGTGGGCCCAGGTGTCGAAGCCTCCGGGCCTCGCCCCCAAGGCCAGGTCCTCGTAGAGGGTGAACGGCAGGCCCTGCCTTTTAGCCTCCCGGCAGACTTGACCCAGTTGGGCCGCGGCCAGCCATTGGCCATACTGGAAAAACCCCACTTCCCGGCGGTGCTCCCGGGCGAACTCAGCCACGGCGGGGCTCTCGGGGTGCTGATAGGGTTTGGGCCAGCGCCGCCAGTCGCCTTGCTCAAGATGATCCGTCAGGGCTGAAAACCGGCCGAACCTGGCCAGGGATTCGCCCCCGGCCGCCACAAACCGGGAGAACTCCTGTCCCCGGGGCGTGATGGGGTCCTCCGGGGCGCCGTGCAGCTCGCAGAACGTCTGGTAGAGGAGTTCCAGGACCCGGCGCTTTAAAAGCTGGACTTCCCCGTAAGGCACCAGGGCGGCCGCGGCCAGGCGGGCTTTGGCGGCCTGAAATTCCGGGCTGGCCAGGAGATCCCGGGCCTGCCGGCAGGCCGGCATCTCCGGCGCTGCCTCCAGGCTCAGATACAAAACATTGAGGAAAATCCGGCTGGTAGGGTAATAGGGACTGGGGTCGGCAAAGCCTCGCCCCCCGGGGGCATGAAGGGGATTGACCCCCACAAACGCCGCGCCTAGGGGGCCGGCCCAGCGGATAACCGCCATCAGGTCGGCAAAATCCCCTGCGCCCCAGTTGGCCCGGCTGCGCAGGGCATAGAGCGGCAAGTTGAAACCCCAGGCCCGGCCGCCCTCCTCCAGCCAAGCTGGCACATATACCCGGGGCGGCGCCGCAATCAGCCTGGCCCGGCCGGTTTCTTCCCGGCCGCCGCGCCGCACCGTGAGGGCCAGATCGTAATAGCCCAACTCTAGGGCGGCGGGCAGGGGCAGTTTCAGAGCGACCCGGAACCCTCCCGGGACCGCCTGGCTCTTGGGTCGAGCGCCAGGTTTAAGCCAGGTCTCCCACCGGTAGCGCTCGCCGCTCTCACTGACTATTTCCCCGAAGACGTCCAGCGCGGCCTGGGATTCAGGCCAGGGGGACCAGACCCGCACCGTCACCGCGGCCGGAGCCGGCGCTGGTTTGATGAGCTGTACCGGCTCCAGCATGGCGCTCCAGGGACCCAAACGCCGCCGGGCGATCTCCTGATCCAGGCTTTCCGGGTCTTCCCAGGGCACGCCCATGGCGCCGAGCAAGTCCCGGTAGGTAGCCTGGGAGGTGCGGTGGCGGCGGCCAAAATTGTCCCAATACTGTGAGGTAATGCCGCACAGACCGCCCAGGGCCGCAATTTTTTTTGGGGTGTCCTTCCCGGCCATACCCTAATCATTGCCCCTAAATTTTGATTATGACGCTTGTCAAAAGCAATTTCGTTTGGTCGGAGCGCGGCGAGCCGCACATTTGCCGTGTTTTGAAGACACAGCCCGCTATGTTCCGGCGATCAAAACCGGCAATGGGAAAAAACTTTTGGCATTGGCTCTCATTCTAATGATAAAGCCGCCACCGCGCCAGGGCCTTTTGAAATTTGGGGGGTCATTTTATCAGGAAAAATGCCGGATAGCAGATCTCACCCGCAAAGAAGCCAAATACAGGAATTTCAACCTAAAGACTGGTATAATGGCACACTACCGGGCGGTGTTGACCCCCGATTTTAAGATCACCGCAGCGAGGCATCCGGGTTTCCATTGCCGGGTATGCCAGGACTTCTTTGCAGATTATGCATTTTGTACTAAGATACCTCCCACGAGACGATCGGACGTACCGCATCTTATGCGGATCAATTTAATTTGTTCTGTGGCTTGGAGCGAACCATGAATGAAGCTCTCCTCTGGGCAATACTGTCGGTTACCGCCGTGACCGCGGTCCTGGTCGTCATCCTGCTGATGCGTGCGACTAAGGCTTCCGATCGTGCCGGAAGGGAAGTGCGCGACGAGCTGCGGATGAGCCGGGAAGAAGCCCGCAGCGCCGGACGGGAGCTTCGTGAAGAAGTGTCGGGCAGCCTGAAATCGACTAACGAGGTGCTGGCCAAGACTCTGGAGGGCATGAGCAAGCTCCAGCAGACACAGCTGGAAGGCATGACGAAGCAGTTGCGGGAACTCACCGAATCAAACCAGGGCGCTCTGGACCGCATTCGCCTTACCTTTGACTCTCGGGTCAAAGAGCTTCAGGAAGGCAACGAGAAGAAACTTGACGAAATGCGTAAGACGGTGGACGAGAAGCTCCACGATACTTTGGAAAAGCGGCTCGGGGAGTCGTTCAAACTCGTGAGCGACAGGTTGGAGGCAGTACACAAGGGTCTCGGGGAGATGCAGCATTTGGCCACGGGCGTGGGGGACCTCAAACGGGTTCTGACCAACGTGAAGGTGCGCGGCACGTGGGCCGAGGTTCAGCTCGGCGCGATTCTGGAACAAATCCTCACGCCGGAGCAGTTCGAGAAAAACGTCCGGGTGAAGGCCGACTCATCGGAAAATGTAGAGTATGCTGTGCGGTTGCCAGGCCCGAAGGACGAACCCGAGGCCTGCGTCTGGCTTCCGATTGACTCGAAGTTTCCCCAAGAGGACTACCTGCGCCTGCAAGAAGCTGCGGAGAGAGCCGATCCGGGTGCAATCCAGGCGGCAACGGACGCCCTGGCACGGACCGTTCGGTTGGCGGCCAAGGACATCCACGATAAATACATCAGCCCACCCAGCACCACCGATTTTGCGATCATGTTCCTGGCTACGGAAGGGCTCTATGCGGAGGTGCTCCGGCAGCCGGCCTTTGTTGAAGACCTGCAGCACCGGTATCGGGTGGTAGTGGCCGGTCCCACCACCTTGGCGGCGATTCTGAGCAGCCTGCGCATGGGCTTCCAAACCCTCGCTATAGAACAGCGGGCAGTTGAGGTGTGGCGGGTCTTGGGAGCGATCAAGACAGAATTCGGGAAGTTCGGGGAGGTCCTGGACAAGGTCAAGCACCAGCTCGACATAGCGAGCCGAACCATTGATAAGACCGGGGTGCGAAGCCGGGCCATGTTAAAAAAGCTCCGTGACGTGGAGCAACTGCCGGAACCGGAAGCCTTGGAGTTTCTTGCCTTACCTGCGTCGAGTGAGGAAGATGACGGAGAAGACACCGGGTTGAAAGACGCGGCCCCGGAGCCCAAACAGGAATAAGAGCATGCCATTCGCGTTGCGCCCAGATGACCACATAACCATCGGTTGTAGCGGAAGGATGGGGCCTGGCGGAAAGAAAAATCTTGACGTCCTCTCCAGGCGTGGCAAAGATGAAGGTGTCGAAACTCTCTTGAGGAGGGAAAGATGCCATTGTTTTTGCTGGCAATATTGCTTGGCTTGATTCCGGCGGCCATCGCCCAATCGAAAGGTCGCAGTTTCGTAGCCTGGTGGCTATATGGCGCGTTGCTCTTTATCGTAGCCCTGCCACACTCCCTGCTGATAAAAAAGGACCAGGCGGCATTAGAACGACAGTCGCTCTCCGAAGGCATGAAAAAATGCCCTTTTTGCGGCGAATTTATTAAAGCTGATGCGCAGGTTTGCCGATTTTGCACTAGAGATTTAGGGGGAACGCCGGTGACGCTGCCCACTGGCGAAATCTCTTTGGATCAAGAAACCAAAAAGTGTCCCGCCTGTGCAGAGATCATTAAACTTGAAGCCCTCAAATGCCGACATTGTGGAGAAGTTTTTGATCCGCAGGAAGTGGCCCAGCAGGTGGAAGAACGCCGCGCCGTTTTAGCCGCTCACCTCGCAAAAATCAGCGCCGGTAAAATTCAATGTCCGCGCTGTAAACAGTGGGATGTGCACCGGGCCTATATCGAGGATGGCGGCCAGGGCGACTGGTGCCCTCACTGCAAAATCTCTCTGCAAAAAATGGCGACTCAGAGGGGTGTCTAAAAGGGATCAGTAGAACAGAGGAGACAATCCTGAAGAGGATGACGGACTATGACCCTACTCATTGAGCGGGCTTTATTTGTTGTGGCACCTCAAGACTCAGGCAAAAGCACCCAATTGCGATCTATCTTTCTGGATCATCGGTTTGGTATGGATGGAAAGATACCGAAGAGCTCTGAGCAAACTAATCTTCCTGACACTTACTATATAAGCAATGAGCGTTTTCTTTACCTGCGCCTCACTTCCCCTCATGAAAACGATGAAAATCCTGACGAGTTCATATCAAAGACCCGCAACAAAATGGTCTCAGGGCGATGGTGTTTTGCTGGTCCATTCCAGGTAGAAGCATTCAAACGAATGCCTGATGTGGTGGAGTCCGTGAGACTATTTGCCCAGGCTTTTGAACCAGAACGTGTCCGAGTCGTGTTTCTTTCGCCAACTCGGCACGGAGTCGAGTTAAATGTTCAGGACCATTCAGACGATCTCTTGGCGATAGACCATGTGGAATTAGTCCGCATTGATGCACGCCACCGAGAGGCGAATGGCCTTTTCTTGGCAGATTTTTTTGATTTTACATGAATGGCAAACGAGAGCAGGAATTAGTATTACGATGGTGCACCTCGTGGTCAGCCCCTTGAGAGCCAAGGGTTGACGTTTCAATCATCCTCCTTTTTACCCCGAAATTTTAAGGCTGGGTTGGAAATAGGGTTGGAAATCAAAAATGAGGGGTTAGGCCGATTGACCTAACCCCTTGATGTGCTTCTGGGGTGAACGACGGGACTTGAACCCGCGACCGCCGGGGCCACAACCCGGAGTTATATTTTTCCCACTATATACCATGATATCCTAAAACTCCTTTATTTATAAACATTTCCAGATTCATCTTTTCCCTTGACTTCCCCAGAAATACCCCTAAAATAAGGTCATATGCGGGTAATGATGCGGGTAACAAATTTACCATCGGGAGCAGGAACCATGAGGACATTAAACAGAATCAAAACCGCTTATCCAGGGGTTTTCTATTACAATGTCATTTCCCCGGCTACCGGCAAGCCCGAACGCCTCTATTACATCCGCTACCGCCGGGATGGTAAAGAGGTGGAAGAACCATGTGGCCGTCAATACCAGGATGATATGACCCCGGCCCGTGCCTCCCGTATCCGAGCGGAAAAAATAGATGGCAAGGCACCTTCAAGGAGAGAAAAGCGGGAGGCGGAGCGCTCTATCAAGTGGACCCTCGGCCGGCTTTGGAGTGAGTATATCGGACCCAAGCCCGATACCAAGGGGTTCAGGACAGATCGTTACCGCTATCAGAAATTTCTACAAGGCACCTTTGGAGCCAAAGAACCCAAAGACCTATCCCAAATCATGGTACATCGGCTAAGAATCTCCCTCGCCAAGACCTTGAGCGCCAAGACCGTCAAGAATGTTCTGGAATTGCTGGAACGGATTGTTAACTTCGGAGTCAAAAAAGGGTTATGCGCCGGCCTGGGATTCAAACCGGAACACCCCCGAGTGAATAACCAAAGGACAGAGGATTTAAGCCCCGAGCAGATAGCAGACCTCTTGACCGCTATCGATGAGGATCACGATATTCAAGCCGGAGATTTAATGAAGCTGGCCTTGGTAAGCGGTATGCGTCGGGGTGAAATGTTCAAACTCCAATGGCAGCACATTGATTTCGACAAGGGATTTATCCATATCATCGGCCCCAAAGGTGGCAAAGATCAGACCATACCTTTGAACCCAGCGGCCCGAGAGATTTTAGAGAATCACCCCAAGGATAATAATAGCGCCTTCGTGTTCCCCGGTCGTGGCGGGGGCCAAAGAGTTGAGATCAGGCGGCCCATTGATCGGATAAGAAAACGGGCTGGCCTACCTAAAGACTTCCGCCCCCTTCACGGTCTGCGGCATACTTTCGCTTCGATGTTAGCATCATCGGGCGAAGTTGACTTGTACACCCTGATGAAGTTACTGACTCATAAGAGCCCGGCCATGACGATGCGCTACGCTCACCTGAGGGATGATACCTTACGCCGGGCCTCAGGCCTGGCGGGGGACCTGCTAACCCAAGTAATTAACGGCAACGGCAAGGTAGCGCACTTAAAGTCAAAAAACTAATCAGCCTTGCGATAGGAGGTAGTCAACTTGCAGGACAACCCTAATGATCCAGGTTACACCCTTGGTGATTTACATAATGAAATGTTAATCTCCCGCGGTGCTACAATGGAAAAGTATTCTAAAAAGACGACCAAATATAGATTGGCGATGCCAGAAGAACTTTCTTCCAAGCACCTAAAGTTTATCAATGATGGCTTAAGAGAGGGAGTGCTTTATGTTTTTATTAAAAGGGATGATGATATTCCTAATATAAAAGGTTACACGCCGTTATCTCCCAAACAAGCTAATATTATACTCGACATCGAAGATAATATTATGAGTTTTGAAAATGACAGGTCAATTCAGGAGGATGTTGATATTTATAAAAGAAAAATAGATGAATACATCACGGAGCTATCAAGAGCTATTCGTGCTGGGTTGATTTGGCATCCTTTAATTTATCATACTATTTATACTCATAAAGCACTTGGAAATAAGGAGATCCTAAGGTGCATTAAGCGTAGTTGGGAAACCGGTGTGAAACGCCCTCTTACAATAGACGATATTAGATTTGAGTCACAAATTGATAATATAAAAAAATACAGGGCCGAAGGTAAGACCTGGAAAGAGATTCTCGGGATCTTGAAGGAGAACGGAATCATCGCAAAAATGAGTTTGCAAGGGCTACAGAAGAAATACAGAAAAGCCTGCGAAGAACCCAAAACTCCTCCCCACATTCCTTTGCCAGTATTAATCCTCATTCCTTGACCCACCACGGACAACTTGAAATATCTCTCCCCCTTTAAGACCGCTAATCTCCTTTAATAATCCCCGGACAACCATTTTGGCAAAAAAATCTTTTGCCTAAATGCCGTGGTATGCCTCCGGTAGATCAAGGAATTATAGGAGGTTGTATGGATACTGATCGTTGGGTAGAACCAATAGAGGTTGAGAAAATTACCGGCAAGAAACTGCAAACTTTAGCGAATGAAAGGTACCGGGGCGATGGCATCCCGTACTACAAGGTCGGCGCCAGCGTCCGGTACAAACTCGCCGATGTCCTCTCCTTTATGGAGCGGCACCGCATTGACCCAGCGGCACGGCGTGAGGGGTGATTCCATGGCCTCCTTGACCTTCAAAGGTTGCAGACTTGCCCAACCACCGGTATTTTTTCGGCGGTGGCCTACCATCAAACCCACCAGTGCCCCCGCCCAAGACAAGGGCCAAACGGGTGGCGGCCTGGCGGCGGGTGCTCCATGACCCCAGATGAGAACAGGGTCATTCCGTTACCCCCTGACCGTCGCGGCCCGCCGGCCCTTGTTCAGAGACCAGCCTATGAACCAGAGCAAAGCCTGTTGGGAGCCGTCCTGGTGCGCCCTGAGGTGTTCCCAGCCGTCATTGATGCCGGCGTGAAGGCAGACAGTTTTGATGGGGGCGCCCATGCGACCATATTTAAGGCGATGCTGGTCCTTCATGGCGAACAGGCCCCGATTGACCTGGTGACTGTCACCACCCGCTTGAAAGAGTGGGGCAAGTTGGAGGCGGTGGGAGGGCCGGTGTTCCTGGCCGGCCTTAGCGAACAGGTGGGGTTCGCCAGCAACGCCGAGTACTACGCCTACCTTGTCCTCAAGAACGCCTGGCGCAGAGAATACCGGCAAGTCCTCCTGCAACTTCACTCTTTGGAGCAAGACCCAACGGCCCGGCCCGACGACCTGATGACCTTGCTGAACTCCAAGTTGCTTGAACTTGAAGCATCCTATCCCGGAGATTACTCGGAAATTCAGCTAATTTCACTTGAAGAACTGCTGGCCATGAAATTCCCCGAGAAAAATGAACTCATAGATGGGGGGGTCTGGCCGGCAGCCACCGCTCTTATGATTTGTGGGGAAAGCGGCGTCAGCAAAAGCCTGTTGCTTAACCAGTTGGCGATATGCCTGGCTATGGGATGGGATTTCATAGGGCTGACGGTTCCGACGGCCCGCCGGGTGCTGGTATTCCAGGCCGAGAACACCCTACAGCAAGAACAGGAGCGATATGTTGCCCAAATCAAGGGCATGGGGTTAACCACGACAGCGCCGAACATTTGCTACTTCCCTATGGGAGAGCGTCTTGAACTGGCCAACCCGCATAGTCGAAAAATCATGGTGGACGCAATCAAAGCCCACCAAGCTGACGCATTTTTCATTGACCCGCTTATAAGTTTCCATACCGCCAACGAAAATGATAACTCCGCCATGCGCCAGGTTCTTGATTTCATCACGGAGATTATGCGCAAGACCGGGGCGGGCGCCTGCATCTTGCACCATTTCGGCAAACCGACCGAAAACAGAAAAGTGGAGCATATGGCGAGGGGTGCCTCTGCCATCAGAGATTGGTGCGACACCATGATAACCCTGACAGTTAAAAAGATTCAGAGCGGATACCAGCACACATTGACCTTTGTAAAGGTGCGCCATGGCAGACAACCGAAACCTATAACTCTGGAGCGGGATGAAAACCTGGTTTTTCAGGTGGTAGAAGAAGAATCACGGTGCACCCCTGAGCAAGTGGCCCAACTTATCAAGGCCAAGGGCGGCAAGGTCAACGGGAAAGCGGAACTTATCGGGGCAATCCAAGACCTCATTGGGTGCGGGGAAAAAACTGCCCGCGATTGTATCAAAGCCGCCATAGAAGCGTCGGCGATTCTGGAAGTCGAAGGCGAAAGGGCGCCTGGAAAGACCGGGCCTGTTCCAAGAGCATATGTGCCAAACGAATAGGAAAATTCGGGAAAATAATGGTGCTAATACCGGCAAACGGCAATAGATTCAAATAAACCTATTAGGCTCGTTGCCACAATTATGTACTTGATATTATTACACTTAAATACCGGCAACGGGGAATAGCGGCAAATGCAGTTTTGCGTGTATTTAACATGATTGATTTCAACTACTTGGCAATAGGTGTAATAGTTGCCCCTAAAGGGGGGAATATCCCTTGCCGGTATTCCCCCACGGTGCTATTTGGGCCGGAATTTTTTGCGCATTAAAAGCGCGAAGGGCAAAGCGGAAAAGTAGAACGATGCTGACCTTGACCGCCTCCCACATTGTGAATCCGGCCATGTTTTCAAATTCTGCGGGGCGCCGGCGTCCGGTAATGCCTCGAGGACAGGCGGCTGACCCCTGCCCACGGTCGACTTCTCTTTCCTTGGGTAAATCCGCGACTTCCAGGTGGAGGCGGTGTCGGCCAAATTTATGGGAGGTATTAGGGACCCAAAGCAGACCAGCCCGAACTGAGGGATGGTCAGCCCGAGCCGGTCAACTTGTTGGAACGGATTATGTACCAGTAGGGTATTTATAGAATAGAAAAGCAATCCCAAGATGACAACCGGGGAAATCCTGATTTTGAGTGAGAAATCCCTGACACAAAAGACAGCCCGCAATTATCACGATGAGCATGTGGGGGTTATTATGGCCGCGGGCCAGGCCCGGCAACAGGATTATGGGCCACAAGGAGAGTAAGCGTGCCTTATGCCGATGTTGAAAAGCGGAGGCGGTTTCAGAAACAATATAAAGCCAAGTGGCGGGGGAGACAGGCTAAAATCAACCCCCTCCTGGCGTTCAAAGTTTTTATTTCTGTGCGTTATCCTGACCTCCCGCTGGGCGGCGGAGCTTATTTCAGAGGCGGCCTACTGGTCACAGATGATTTATGGAGCCAAAACGCAGTTCGGCGCCACCCGGAATATCTGCGGAGCATTTTTCCATTGCTCATAGACTTCGACTGTGTCCCGTTAAAAGAAGGCGAGGAATTTTAGGAAATACTTTTTGGGCTCCCGGTGCGCCTTTTGCATGTTTTTATACTACTCTCTGCCCCCCGCTCTTTTTGTCCACCCCTCCCGCATAGCCCGTTCATGAGCCACATTTAAGGGTTTCCTGCACATCGCCCTGTCCCCCAAGGATAAATTTCCACGCTGACATATCCGCCATATACCGCCCAAGGAAAAAATCAAATAAATTCGGTCCGCGCTGGGAAAATTCATGGTAAACGGGGGCGCGCCGGGCATCGCCAGGCGCCCGGAGCTAAGGCGGTCAGCCAGGGGACGGCGAATTGTGTCGGGGGCGCATGAACGACTTCTTTGATCCACCATTTATATGGAGCCAAAACCTCCCATTTTCTTCGGTTCCTTGATCTTCATTTGTTTCCTCCCGTATGGTTGGGTTAAATGTAAAAACTGCTTGCCACCGAGTCGAATGGGGACGGCGGGGGAAGGGGGGCTGGGTCCGGTGGTGAGAGAATGAACAGGATCACAAGGGCGACGGCGCCGAAAATCTCAACCACCTGGCCGACCCGGCGCAGTTTGATAAAACGCCAGCCGAAATAATAGCAGATCGACTTGCCTAAGGAAGATAAAAGTACCGCCCCAACAAGGATTAAAATACTCAACCCCATCCCAAGAAGATTTAAATCCCTATCCATAAAGCACTTCCCTTTGGCGCCACCAGCCGGTCGGTTTCAGCCGCCAAGTTCATCATCTTTGCTACCAGATCATGTTCGTTGACCTGGGTGCGCTCAGGTCAGCAGCGCGCCAATCATGGCCGATAGGTCAGCAGTACCGCTACCCTCACTCTCAACCTCTTTTTGGGATATTTCACGATCATATTACCATCTGGCCTCATCTAACCCCGCAGGTCAATCAGGTGAAGGCTGATATGTGACCTCGGATTTCCTCATATTTACCTAAGGACTTGGCCTAAAGGCCATGTTACCCGGCTGGATTTTGCATGTGGATTTTTACGGATGAGCGGAATCCTATAGGGCTAAAACTTAAGATTTGTTTACTAAGACATAATTAAAATCAATAAATCTTTATTTTGGGGACGAGAACCACTTTCCAACATAATAACAAAAAGCAATAAATCCCCCAATTATTCCGCCATTAATTATGACAAAAGTATCCTCTTCAGGAACAAGGAGAATTATAAGTAGCAAGCCAATTATTCCAGCCACTATAATAAAAAATCCTGTAAATACTGTTTGCCATACATTCTCTTTTTGTTTAATATTATGTTTATTTTGATTGAAACTTATGCTATCATTGGATACATTATGTGGTGATTTATTATTATCACTAATTAATTCTTTAATAATAGCGGGAGGAGGAAACCAAATTGAATGAGTGTAATTTCGTTGAATAAAATCGTATATTTCATGATTCATTTCCGAATCCACTTCATCTTTTACTTCTATACAAAATCCACGTAATTCAAGTACATTTAAAAGTTTATTGTACTCAGCAGATTCTGCTTTGGTTGTTTTCTTTAAATCATAGATAATATCAAGAGGTCTTTTTGTTAATTTTCCGATGGTACCAAGGTCATCAAGATCGCCTAAATCGGCCTCTTCCCGTTCGCCCAGTAGTCCCAGATGAACCATATCTTTCAAGAATGAAATATGCTCGATAGGTGTATCTCTATCAATATATTCATAAACAACGCATAAGGCATTGTTATCATTCTCATATGGGATTTCTGGAAGAAGTGCAATAATCCTACCGTCAGAAGTTTTGCGAAAAATTACTTTTGTCTTTTCTTGTTGAATGCTGGTTTCAATTTTATCTGTATTTTGGATTTTTCCCTCAGGTTCTGGGGGAGGGGTATAAAAAGGGGTTTCTTCCGGTCTTTCTATGTCGCCGCTCGGAGCGGTTGGGCCCTGTTGGTGCTGTTTCAACATCTGGACCAGCCTCGTCACCTTTTCTGGGTCTGCTTTCCCGAACCTCAGCTTGTACGCCTTATTGAGGTCCGGCTGAAGTTCGAGCAGTTTAGAGAGCGGGATCAAAGCCTCCAACTCCTGGACGCTCTTCGCGTTGTCCACCAGGGCCACCAGGGGTTCGTATGTCTGTATCCCCCAATCGTCCTTTTCTTCGCTGTAAAGCTGAAAGTGGGTGTGGATCGAGGATCTCACCGCGTCCAGATACGATTCCGGATCTTGCTCCCTCTTCCAAGTGCTTAAAACTCTTCGCAATATTTTTTGTTGTGCTTCGCTCAAATTCATCTTTATGTTTTTATAAAGTTCCTACCCGCCCGGCTAATAGTTGAGATATTCATTTTAATAAGTGGGTCAGGATTTGTTTTATCTCTCACCAGGAGCCAATAGGATTTCCTCCTTCAATGAAAATCTAATACTATTTAGCTAACTTATGATATGCGAATGTACCGCTAAAGCCTTTGTAACAAGGATAACAAATGGCTATTCCAACCAACGCCATTAAAATTTCTGCATGGATAGCGGAAAATAAAATTCCCATAACCCATATCGTTAACATAATTATAGAGCACACCCTACTCCTTTTATAAATGCCATAACTAAGAATAATTATTGAAGCACTAAACATTAAGTCAGGGAAAAGATGTCTTGTATCTGGTAAAAACCCCATAATCAACCACAAAATTCCAATTAAAAATCCTCCAACCCATGCAATCCTTATATTGCTAATAGCTTTCTTTACTTCATCTGATTCTGCCGTGGCAAATTCCATTTGAGGCTTGGGTTCAAGATGCTCCGTCTTATTTACTTCAAATATTTGTAGAGGGGAGTCTTTAACATCATTCTCTACGCAGGGGGGACGCATTTTCATGACATTTTTCCTCAATTAGTTTTTTCTCATTAAAACTGGATTAAAATCTCTGCCCCGGTTCTAATCGTTCCCATTTCCTTTAGTATCATTCGCCTTTCTTCACCTGTCCTCGACTTTAAGCTATTTGGTTTTTCTTTCTTCTATCATTATGTTCTCTAATAGAAAATGCTATCGGGGAACTCCTGATTTCGACTCAGGAGAACCCTGGTTTAGTCGGGTAGAATTTTTAACCTAACCCGGAGAGCCGTTCTCTTGCCCCTGTCATACCCTAACCCGGAGAAAAGATTTTTGGATTAAAAATTTTCTTGGGGGTGGGGATATGGGGGGGTCTTTTTCTCACAGCCACGTCCAATGATCACGAAAAACATTTTGGGGGATTTTGTCCGTACCATCCATTAAAAGACAAGGGGGGGTATGGGACCCGTCCGGGGGTTTAGGTTTCGGGGGCGAAAATCCTCAGGGCATTGGGCGGTGGCGGGGAACGGCGAATGGCTGACATTAGTGGAGTGGACGCAGAGGGCCGGGCCAGGACCGCCAAGCAGGGCAACCGGGGGAAGCGATGGCTGGGCGACCCCTTGGGGCCCAGGTAGCGGGCCAATCGCCTCAGGACGGGACTCTCAGCGCCTCAGGTTGGCCTTTAGCCAGGCCGTGACCTTGCCCGGCGGCGGTTCCACCGTGGCAGGACTTGCCGTTACGGGGCGGCTGGGAATGAGGGGCGGCATATCACGACCGACAGCACCCTCGATTCGACAGACGCCCCCCCTCAATGGACCTCTCCCAAGCCCCCGATTTTCGATGGTTTTAGACTTGGGTGCGGGTAATAGTGCGGGTAATAAAAAAAGAGGGGTTAGCCAATATCAGCTAACCCCTTGAATTATCTGGGGTGAACGACGGGACTTGAACCCGCGACCGCCGGGGCCACAACCCGGTGCTCTGCCAACTGAGCTACGCCCACCATGAGCGTAATTTGTAACACACCCATCGCCTCCTGGCAAGGGCGCGGTGAGAGCGGCCGGGGCAAATCCGGCGAAAATCCGCGGCTCCAGGAGTTTCGGCCTCCTCCCGGCGCCGGGGCGCAACCCGCACCTTTACATCGGCCCCGTAAGGATATATGGTAAGCTCGACGACGGGTTAAGGAGAGCTTATGTACCAGGCCAGGTTTTGGGAAAGCGCGGCGGATCAGAAGGTCCATTGTAACTTGTGCGCCCACGAGTGCAAGATCGATCCGGGCAAACGAGGCCTCTGCTACGTCCGGGAAAACCAGGACGGTATCCTTTACAGCCTCAACTACGCCAAGGTGATTGCCGAGCATATCGACCCCATTGAGAAAAAGCCCCTGTTTCACTTCCTGCCGGGCACCCGATCCTACTCCATCGCCACCACGGGGTGCAACTTTATGTGTCTCCACTGCCAGAACTATGACATCTCCCAGTACCCCCGGGTCCACGCCGGCAAGATCCTGGGAGACGACCGCGATCCGGAGGCCATCGTGGCCTACGCCCTGGCCTCGCACTCGGCCAGCATCTCCTATACCTACACCGAACCCACCATCTTCTTCGAGTACGCCCAGGACGTAGCCCGCCTGGCCCGGGAGCACGGCCTGCGCAATGTCTTTGTGTCCAACGGCTTCATGACCGAGGCGTCGGCCACCGCGGCGGCGGAGTTTCTTGACGGCGACAACGTGGATTTAAAGAGCATGCGGGACGATTTCTACCGCAAGGTCTGCAAGGCCCGGTTGCAGCCGGTGCTGGATACCATCACCCGGTTGCAGCAGCTCGGGGTCTGGGTGGAGGTCACCACTCTGGTAATCCCGGGGCATAATGACTCGGAAGCCGAACTCACCGAGATCGCCAACTTCATCAAAGGGGTAAGCCCGGCCATCCCCTGGCACGTCACCGCGTTTCACCCCACGTTCAAGATGATGGACCGGCCCGCCACTCCGGTGACCACCCTGCGCCGGGCCCGGGAAATCGGCCTGGCGGCCGGGCTCCGATACGTCTATGTCGGCAATATTCCGGGGGAAGGCGGCGAGAACACTTACTGTTATGCCTGCCAGGAGCTGCTTATCGAACGGCTGGGGTACACCATCAGGCGCTACCACCTCAAGGAGGGGCGCTGTCCCAAGTGCCAGGCCGAGATCGACGGGGTCTGGAAGTAGATTGTCCTGAGGGAGGGGGCCAGGGGCTTTTTCGTATTTTTCGTAAAGGCCCCGGCGCTTACAAAAAACTCCCTCAGACTCCCACCCCCGACCCCTTACAAGGGGTTGGGAGGCAATAGTAAGGGGATAGGGGGGATTGATTGCCTCCGGTCCTCCCCTCAGAATACTATCGCCGAAATTCCCCCAATTTTTCCTCAATCTGCCTGAGCCTTGCCGCATTATCCGGCACCTGTACCAGTTGATGCTCCAGGATATACCGGGACACCAAGAGACCCACCAGATGCTCACCCCTGATGCTCCAATGAGAATTGTGCTGCCAGTACAGGTCCTTATCCGGGTTGAGGGACGGGCGCGGCTTTTGGTCGGCATAGGTTCGCATGAGGGGCAGCAGATCGAGATAATCGATGGACTGGGATTTGAGGAACCCCCCCAGAATCCGGTTGGGCCGTTCCAGATCAAGTCCCTGGTGCGCCTCCAGGAAAGGATAGACCTGGGTGTTGGTGGGGATCAACACCACCAGCAACCTGGCTCCGTTGGCCGCGGCCAGGTCTTTAAAGGCCGCCAGGTTTTCCAAGTGCCGCTTCCAGACCTCCCGGGACCAGGGGTGCATGTCCTGGAAAGCCAGAAACTTGTCGGTTGCGCCGAAGGCATTTTGCTTGCCCGGGAAGAATCTCACCAGGGCATCGTTGACCAGGTTCATGACAATCAGGTGCTGGTCCAGGTAATACCTGATCTTCTCGCCAAAACTTAAAGGGTGAGCGCCGCTGAACCACCGGTCCCAAAAAGTATACTGTTTTCCCAGCTTTTCCTTGGACAATTGATTCGTTTTGGGGTCTTTATATCTGGAGGAATCCACCAGAAAGCCGTCAATCACCGTGAGGCTGGGAAAGGAGTAGTCGTCACTCAAATCATTCCAGAAATAGCCCACGATGATGAGCCGGGGCCGGTGGCGGACCCTGGCGATAATCTCGGCGGCCTTGAGCAACTCCTGTTTGGTGCCGTACCCCGTGACCCCGCATTTCAGCACCCGGTAGTGCAGCAGGTTCTCTATCTGCGTCCCCCACTTGTCCGGAAAAGGCGCGAAGCTGTGGGTAAAGCTGTCTCCCATCAGCAGGACGTAATCGGACTCACCGCGGTATGGCCGGTCGAAGCATCCCAGCTCATTTGACCAGATCTCGAACTCCACCCGTTTGTCCACGGACAGGCGTTTTCCTTTGACGTTGGGGGCGATATCGAAACCCTTGGCTAAATCGGCCTGGTAATAGTAGCGGAGGTGGCGATCCCGGGTTAACAGGTGCCGATATGAGGTAAAGCGGAGAGCGATCTCCAGACCGCCGATCACCACAATCAGGCTGAGGATGATCAGCCCGGCGTTGAGGGACCATCGGCTCAGCCGGCTTCGGGGGTTTCGTTGCGGCCCAGAATCTCCCACCTTGATCACTCTCTACCTGCCAGGGGCAAGCCGGGACATTGCCCCGGCGCGCCCCTGACGCCCATGGTAGGCCAAGACCCCTACCACTCGATGCCGCGCCGGGCCGGCACCCCGGCCTCGTAATAGTGTTTCAGGGGCCGCATTTCCGTCACCAGGTCAGCCAGATCCACCAGCTCGGGGGGGGCCTGGCGGCCTGTCAGGACCACCTCCACCCACGGGGGCCTCTCCCGCAGCACCTGAAACACCTCCTCCGAGGGCAGGAGGTTGAAGGTCAGGGCCAGGTTGATTTCATCGAGGATCACCAGGTCGTGCGCCCCGGCCAGGATGATCTGCCGGGCCAGGTCCCAGGCTTCCTGGACCAAGGCCAGGTCTTCCGGGGCGGGGGCGCGCAGATTGACCAGCCCCGGCCGTCCGAAGGGACGCAGGGTCAGGTCCGGCGCCAGGCGGTCCGCCGCAGCCCGGACCTCCCCGGTCTCCCGACCCTTCATGAACTGCACCATGTAGACCTGCAAACCCTGCCCCACGGCCCTGAGGGCCAACCCCAGGGCGCAGGTGGTCTTGCCCTTGCCGTTGCCGGTGTATACCTGGATCAACCCCCGGCTCAGTCGCGTCTCGGCCATGATGGTTCCTTTTATAAGAGCAGTTGTCAGTGGTCATTGGCCAGTTGTCAGTGGTCAGTAAACCAATGAACTGGCAACTGACAACTGGGAACCGGCTACTCTTCAACCCCGCAGCAGGTTCCGGGCGATGATCAGGCGCATGATTTCGTTGGTGCCCTCGTAAATCTGGCCCGCTTTGGCGTCCCTAAAATGGCGTTCCAGGGGGTAATCCGTGAGATAGCCGTAGCCTCCCAGGATCTGCACCCCTTCGGTGGCTGCGGCCATGGCCGTATCGGTGGCGAAGCGTTTGGCCATGGCGGCGGCTTGGCCGTAGGGCCGCTTCCGGTCTTTGAGCCAGGCGGCCTTCAGGGTCAGGAGGCTGGCGGCTTCCAAATCCGTGGCCATATCCGCCAGCTTCCACTGGGTAGCCTGAAAATTCGCCACGGGCTGGCCGAACTGCCGCCGCTTTTTAGCATAGGCCAGGGCCTCGGCCAGGGCGGCCCGTCCCAGCCCCACGGCGATGGCAGCGGAGCCCACCCGGGCCGCATCCAGGGTCGCCAGCATCACTTTGAGCCCCTGGTTCGGATCGCTGAGGAGGCTAGTCTCAGGCAGCCGGGCTTCGTCAAAAAAGAGGGGGACCGAGGCGGCGCCCCTCAACCCCAGTTTTTCTTCCCGGCTCCCCCAGGTGACCTCCGGGGTGGCGGGAATTTCCACCACAAAGGCGCTGATCCCTCTGGCGCCTTGCTCCGGGTCGGTGAGCGCTGCCACCAGGGCGAAGCGCGCCTCGCCCCCCGAGGTGACGAAATTTTTGCCCCCAGTGAGCACCCAGCCATCCTGCTCTCGGCGGGCCGCGGTCTTCATCCCCGCCGGGTCGGAACCCGCCTCCGGTTCGGTCAGGGCGAAGCAGGCGAAGACCTCTCCCCGGGCCACCGGCGGCAGCCAGGCCTCTTTCTGGGCCGGGGTGCCGAATTGGGCCACGGCCCCCCCGAACAGGGAGTGGTTCACGTGGAGGATCAGGGCCGAAGCCGCACAGGCCTGGGCCAGCTCCATCTGGGCCAGGACGTAGGCCACATAATCCAGTCCCCGGCCGCCGTATTCCCGGGGGAGAGCCAGGCCGAACATACCGGCTTTGGCCCAGAGTTGCAGGATTTCCCGGGGAAATTGAACCTCCCGGTCAAGCCGGGCTGACAGGTCTTTTACTTCCCGGGCCAGGCTCTGCGCCTTTTCCTGGACCCCCTGCTGTTCCGGTGATAAAGTAAAATCCATGCTGCACCCCTTTGGCTGGTGGTGACTTTCCCCGGCTATCATCCCAGATTTGCCGGTCCGGGTCAAGGTGCTCGCCGGGGCGCCGGACTTTTGCGAGGGGCCGTTATGGACCGGGACAGGGTTGGCCGTCCCGACCTGAATTAATTTGTCCGGGCAACTTGGCACTGCGCGACAATTAGGGTAAATTTTCAGGTCAGATGCTAAATCCGAGGGTATGCTAACGTGACGAAGCGAATCCTTGCTGTGGGCCTCTGGGGTTGGGTCCTCCTGGCTCAAGCCATGACGCCGGCCCAGGCCCAGGAGATGGCGGCACCGACGCTGGCGGCCGTGATCAATCTTGAGCACGTGCTGGAGGCGAAATCAACCGCCACCGTGGATGTGGGCGGGGGCGTCACCCTGGGGCTCGCACTCGTCGCCGGCAAGTTCGGGCAGAGCTTGACCATCATGGCTGACGGACGGCAGGTGCAGGAATTGGAGGGGGGCAGGTTTTTCGCCTGCGCCCGGCTGGAGGCGGGTCCGGTCACGTATTGGGCCATTTCCGAATTCACCGGGGGAGCCCATTGCTGCGGGCAATTTGCCTTCCTGGCCCGGGCCGCGGCCGGCCAACCGGTGCGCTATCTGGGCCAAACTATGGGCTATAATGGCGGGCCCCGGGATTTCCCGGGTTCATTTACGTATCGGCGGGGACAGCTCTTTTTTGAGAGTTTTGATAACCGCTTCGACTATTTTCATGCCAGCCATGCCGACTCCCTCCTGGTCAACATGCCCCGGTCTTACTACCATCTTACCCCCGCCAGCCTCAAGGTGGATAATATCCCTTTTAAAGATATGTTTATGAATGAAGCGGCCGCGGTGGACAAAAAAATCCACCAGCAGGCCGCCCCTCAGTTTGGTAAAGCCGATGCCATTCTCAGGCCGGGTTTTGGGCCCGGATTTGAGACCATGGCGTTCTCCGACACGTTGGGGCAGTTGTTGGTGAAGCGCACCATCCTGTATCTCTTCGCCCGGGAGGACCGGTTGGCCTGGGACACGTTTAAGCGGGATGTGTCCCGCTACTACCTGACCTCTGAATGGGTGCCCCAGTTGCAACAGGAAATTTTAAAGACCTTGAAGGAGCACCCTTACTGATACCGGCAGCCAATAGCCGGGCGCAGGAGGAGGCCGGGAAATCTTTCGTATGGGAAACGCACCGCCCCAATTTCGGTTGGCCCTGATTTTGGGAGGGGCGCGTAGCGGCAAGAGCCGCTATGGCCTGGGGCTGGCCGCTCGCTGCCCGGCACCCCGTCTCTTTGTAGCCACGTGCGAACCCCGGGATGCCGAGATGGAGGCCCGCATCGAAGCCCATCAGCGGGAACGGGGCTCGGATTGGGCCACCCGGGAGGTCCCCCTGGCACTGGCCACCGCCCTGAGCGACGGCCAGGACCATTACGGCGTCATCCTGGTGGACTGCCTCACCATGTGGGTGTCCAATCTCCTGCTGCAGGAGGGGGTCACCCAGGGCGGCATCCAGGCGGCCTGCGAAGATCTGCTTTCGGCCCTGGCCCAGGCCGCCGCCCCCACCATCCTGGTCAGCAATGAAGTGGGGTGGGGAATTGTGCCGGACAATCTCCTGGCCCGGAGGTTTCGGGATCAGGCCGGCTGGCTCCACCAACGCCTGGCCCAGGTGGCGGACCTGGTGGTCCTGATGGTGGCGGGAGTGCCGATGCTCATCAAGAGCGAACTATTCCCGGAAAGACCGTGAGTCATGGTGCCGCGTTCAGAGAATGTAAGAGGCGCGACGCGCACCCTTCATGCGGATGACCTCCGCCTATCCTTTGACTTGGCTGGAAGCTGAAAGCTGACTGCTGATAGCAACTTTAAGAATTGAGGTCCTGTTACCATGATGACGGAATTGTCCCAAATAATTTCTCAGATCGAACCCATTAACCCCACCTGGCTGGAAAAGGCTAGGGAGCGGCTGGATTCCCTCACCAAGCCCCGGGGCAGTTTGGGCCGCCTGGAGGAACTGGCGACCCTCTATGTGGGCATCCGGGGGGAGCTGCTGCCCCCTCTTGAGAAGAAGTGGGTGGTGGTCTTCGCGGCGGATCATGGGGTGGTGGCTGAAGGGGTGAGCGCCTATCCCCAGGAAGTCACCTACCAGATGGTCCTTAACTTTCTCCGGGGGGGGGCCGGCATCAATGCTTTGGCCCGGCATGCCGGGGCCCGGGTGGCGGTGGTGGATATCGGGGTCAACCACGATTTCGGCCACGTTCCCGAACTCATAGACCGGAAGGTAGCCTACGGCTCCCGCAATATGGCCCAGGAACCAGCCCTGACGCGAGAGGAGGCCCTGCAGGCCCTCCTGGTGGGGGTGGAAATGGCGGAACAGGCCACCGCCACGGGGGTAGACGCTTTGGCGGCCGGAGACATGGGCATCGGCAACACCACCCCCGCCGCGGCCCTGGCCTCAGTGTTCACCGGCAAGCCGGTGGCTTCGGTCACCGGCCGGGGCACCGGCATCGAGGACCCGGTCTGGCGCCACAAGGTGGCGGTGATCAACCGGGCCCTGGCCTTGCACCAGCCGAGCCCCGAAGACCCCGTGGGGGCCCTGGCCGCGGTGGGCGGCCTGGAGATTGCCGGCATCGCCGGCCTCATCCTGGGGACCGCGGCAGCCCGGCGGCCCCTGTTGCTGGACGGCTTTATCGCCACCGCCGGGGCGCTGGTGGCCGCGGCCCTGGCCCCGGCGGTGACCGAATACCTCATCGCGGCGCATCGCTCGGTGGAGCCGGGTCACCAGCTCATGCTGGATTTCCTGGGTCTCAAACCCCTGTTGAATTTCGAGATGCGTTTGGGGGAAGGCACCGGCGCTGCCCTGGGGCTGACCCTTTTGGAAGCCGGGGTCAAAATCTACCGGGAAATGGCCACCTTCGGGGAGGCCGGGGTGGCCGAACAGGAAGCATGAAATCCACCCTCCCCCTGGCCCTGACCTTTCTCACCAAGCTGCCCTGGCCCTGGCGGGGCCCGGCCGATGAGACGGCCCTGGCCCGCTCGATGTTCTGGTTCCCCTGGGTCGGAGCCGTCCTGGGCTTGAGTTTCTGGGGGGCCTGGACGGGCTTAGAGAAAATCCTGCCGACGCCGGCGGCCGCGGGCCTGCTCCTGGCGCTGACAGTATGGGTCACCGGCGGGCTGCACCTGGACGGCCTGGCCGACACCGCCGACGGCCTGGGCGGGGGCCACACCCCGGAAACGGCCCTCCGCATCATGAAAGACTCCCGGGTGGGCGCTTTCGGGGTCATCAGCCTCATCCTGGCGCTGGTCCTGAAATTTTCCCTGTTCCTCTCTCTACCCACCAAAGCCGGGGGGGCGGCGCTGCTCCTGCTCTACCCGGTGGTGAGCCGCTGGTCCATGGTGCTCCTGGCCTATCTGTCGCCCTACGCCAGGCCGGAAGGGGGGTTAGGGCAGGCCATGACCCTGGGGGTGAGCCCGGAGGTCCTGGTGGGGGCGAGCTGCAGCGCCGGGCTCCTGGCCTTTTTGATCCTGGGCGTGCCGGGCTTAAGCCTCCTGGGCGCCGCCGCCGGTCTGGTCTGGCTGGGGAGTCTCTACTTCAAGCGCCGCCTGGGGGGCATCACCGGCGACGTCCTGGGGGCCACCAACGAAGTGGTGGAGATTATGGTCCTGGCCGGGGCGTTGATGCTGGGGTAGGGCGGCCGGCCCCGGCCGCGGTTATTCAGGCGGAGCCTCGTAGCCCCAGATCAGGTTATCGGCCTGCGCCATTAACCTTAAATCCACCTTTTCTCCCTTTTACCCGCCGGATTTCCCCGTTTCCGGGGTTATTGATGACAAGAGCCCTCATGTTCCCCTAAAATCCGGTCTCAGGAGGACGGCGCCATGTCCGAACACCCCCTGGCCAAGAAGATCGCCGCCGCCGGCGGTATCATTTTCTTCTTTGTCATGGCCTTCGAAGTCATGATCATGATCAGTCCCTTTGCCTTTTTCTTCTATTCGGTGTTCAGCCCCGTCTTTAACTTCCTGGGGGCCCACGCCGCCACCCGCTGGGCCACCCTGTTTTTTCTGCCCCACATGATCCTGCCCCCCACCCTGTTTTTGCAGGGCCTGCGGGTGGCCGGGTCGGTGCTGTTCCTCCTGGGCCTGGCCACCTTCACCGTCTGCGCCCTCCAGGTTTACCTGGGCAAGATTTTCAGGTGGGGCATCGCCGATAAAGGGTTATATCGTTACATCCGGCACCCCCAGTACCTGGCCCTGGGCCTCTGGGGCATCGGCATGGCCATCCTCTGGCCCCGGTTCATCGTCCTGGCCACCCTCGCGGTCATGTTCGTCCTCTACTACTTCCTGGCCAAAGACGAGGAGCGCCGGATGCTGGGCCGGTACGGCGTTGCTTACCAGCACTATATGGATACCACCGGCATGTTCCTGCCCCGGTTTCTTTCGGCCCCTTGCGCCGCCCTGGGCCGCCGGCTGTTCCCCTCCACCGCCATCAAATACCTGGCCATTCCAGCCCTCATCGTCACCCTGGTCATGGGCAGCGGCTTCCTGCTCCGGGAGATTTCCCTGCGCTCGCTCTCCCTGGCGACTTCGGGCAACCTCACCCTGGTGCCCATCTTGCCGGAGGATTCCGGCCTGGACCGCCAGATCCTGACGGAAATTATTGCGGCCGCGGCCGCCGGCGAGGCGCCTTTTCTGAAAAAGGATAAGTCCTACCTGGGCTACGTCATGCCCGCGGACTACATCATGCAGGGGATGATCGCCGATACCGGGGACCGGGCCCACCTCTTCAAGCACCACCACACCGTGGCCCTGATCACCGACTGGGTTTTCCATCCCTTTGCCCACTTAAGAAGGCCCCCCGCGGCCCACATGGCGGCCATGCACGGGGTGGACCCGGCCGTGGCCCGGCGGCACCACTGCCCGGTGGAGCTGAACCTGGCGGGCATGGAGTGCGACACCTGCACCATCCGCCGGGTGATCCTGGTGGAGGTAACCGCGGCTCCGGATCAACCCCTGTCCGGGAAGAACCTCCTGGCCGGTGGCGTCACTCGCACCCCGGTGGGATTCATCGATCTGGACGCTAAGGACGGCAGGATCATCCATGTGAGGCCGGTGGCCAAAAGCACTGCCTGGAAGGACGTGCCCACGCCAGAGATTTGAGGCTCACAGGGGCGACCCGCCCGGTCGCCCCTACCCGCCATTATCCTCCCTTCTTAGGCCCCGCATTGCATAAATCCGGCGATAAGGTCATAATCCCGCCAGGAGATTACGACTCATGCCGGAAACCCTGCATCTCACCGACGCCCTGAAAGGGTATACCTACGACCAGGACAAGCTCCTGACCCCGGAGGAGACCATACGCTGGGTGCGGGACCGCCTGGGGGCCCTGGACCTCAAACTCCTCCAGGACACCATGCGCATTGACTCTGGGCGCCTGGATATCCCCGTGTACCTCAGCATCCTGGGAGTGGACGCCCGCCGGGTGGTGCCCACCCACAAGCAGATGGGCAAAGGGGCCACCCCGGTCCAGGCCGAGGCCTCCGCGCTCATGGAGTTGGTAGAGCGTTTCAGCTTTTTTACGTATCTGAACGACGGCCCCCTGGACTTCGTCTGTCCCCGGGACCTGGCGGGCCAGGCCCTGCCCTTCTCGCTGCTCTGCCGCTCCCTGTTCGACACCTCGCCTGAGGCCGCGGCCGCGGCCCGGCTTTATGAGGATTGGCCGCTCTATTTCGTGCCCGCCACCAACCTGACCCGGGGCCAGGCGGTCTATCTGCCTATCCACTGGTTCTACCTCATCGAGGAATATAACGGCCCGGCCGCGGGCAACTGCCTGGAGGAAGCGGTGCTTCAGGGGCTCAGCGAAGTGGTGGAGCGCCACGTGGGCACGGTCATCAGCTCCGGGCGCCTCCCCACCCCGATCATTGACCCCGAGTCGGTCACGGATCCCGTGGCCCGGGAGTTGCTGGCGAAGTTCCAAAACAACGGCATTGTCGTGCACCTGAGGGATTTCTCCCTGGACACCGGCATCCCCACGGTGGCGGCCCTGGCCTACGATCCGTCCACTTTTCCGGAGAACAGCGAGATCGTCTTCGCCGCGGGCACCACCACCGACCCCACCAAATCCCTGATCCGGGCCTTGACCGAGGTGGCCCAACTGGCCGGGGATTTCCACCGCCGCACCAGCTACCGGCCAACGCTCCCCAAGTATGAGACCCTGGAGGAGGCGGCCTATCTCATGGCTCCCGGGCCCGTTGTTCCCCTGGACAGCCTCCCCACCCTCTCCCGGCCCAATCTCAAGGAGGAAATTAGCCTGTGCCTGGCGGCCCTGTCCCGCCTGGAGTTGGAGGTTCTGGTGGTGAACACCACCCATCCGGCGCTTAACCTGCCGGCGGTGTACGTGCTGATCCCCGGCACCCATTTTTTGGACCGCACCCGGAACACCAACGTCATCTTTCACCTAGCCAAGACCGCCGCCCTCTACGCCCCGCCCCTGGAGGCCCTGGCGGCCCTGGAGGAGCTCAACGCCGCCTTCCCGCAGCGCTTCGACGTCCACTTTTTTCTGGGCCTGGCCCTGGAAACCCAGGAGCGGGCCGGCGAGGCCCTGGAACACTTCCGCCGGGCCCTGGGGCTCAATCCCCCGGCCCACGAGCTACCCAGCATCTACGTCCACCTGGGCACCTGCCAGAAGGACCTGGGGTATTTCACCGAGGCCGCCGAGTCCTTCACCCAAGCCCTGGCCCTGGACCCAAACCTCAAGGAGGCCCACCACTTCCTGGGCTTCTGCTGCTTCAAGCTGGAGGAATATCAGAGGGCGGTGGAGTGCTTCGAGAAGGTCATCGAACTGGACCCGGGCTCGGCCATCGACTACGCCAATCTGGGGATCAATTTACAGAGGCTGGGACACCGCAAAGAAGCCGCGTTCGTGCTCAAACAGGCCCTGGAACTGGACCCCAGCCTGGACTTCGCGGCCCAAGCGTTGGAAAAATTGGAAGGATAGTGGTTGGGGGAAGGGGCTATGGGCCGACGGCCCCTACCCCTTCCCCCAAACCCCCCATCCCCAACCCCCATAAGGGGATGGGAGGGAAGTTTGTGGGTAGGGCGGGGGAAGCCTTACGAAAAACGTCCCCCGGCCCTCCCTTCACTTTGGTTTCCGCAACAACTTCCGGCAAGGGGCGCAAAACCCCGGCCCCTTGCGGTCAGTGTCGGCCAGGGAGTTGGAGAAGGCCATGACGCAGGCCGGATCGGGGCAATGGTCCAGGCCCAGCAAGTGCCCCAGTTCGTGGACCGCCTCTTTGACGGCCCGGGCTTTGAATAATCCGGGGTCCCGGGGCTGGCCGTAAAACTCCGGGTAGAGGCGGGCCAGGGAGATGACGGCGATGCGGCTCTTGGGATCGGCCAGGCCGAAGACAAAGTTAAGACCGGGCGCGGTGAGGTCTGCCCCGGTGACCCCCAGGACAACCTCCTTCCCAGAGGCTCGGGCGGCCGCCAGCGCCGTTAGAAAAGGAGCGCCCGGATACTGGCTGCGGCCCTCAATACAAGCCGCCGGCAGGGGCAGGTTTCCCCCCATCCGGACGACGGCGCCCAGTTCCCGGGTTAAGCTCTCCTGAAGGAAGCCCAGCAGGACCAGTGGCAAGGACCCCACAGAGATCAGTCTTAGGGTCAGGGGGTCGGCAGTTCCTGGGACGACCCCCTGCCCCGCCAGGGCCAAAAGCGGCAGCCAGAGGAACACGGCTAAGGCTCCACGATTGCTGGAGACGGTGCTGTCCAGTTTTGCATTTCCATCAGATCACCTTGCCGGCTTATCAGGGATCAGGCTTCCTGGCCCTATCCTACCGCGTCAGTTCCTCATTCAGCTATACCAAAATGAGCCCGCCCCCGGAATGGAAAACAATTTTCCTTGACGTCCCTGCAAAAAAAACTACATTAATAAGCGTTGGTCGCAGCTTCAGCCGGCCAACCGCCGAATTCTCCGAAACCCAAGCGGAGAAACGGGGGACCCAAGTTTTTGGGGCGAATCCGCATTTTTCGTAAGTTTCGTCAATGCGATAGGGCAAGCCACCTCCCGCCCGAGCCCGTCAGCTAACCCCGCAGGCAGGAGGAGGATATGGCGGATACCCTTGTTTGTCTGTCCGAAGTGCAATTTTTAGGGTCGGTCCCAGGATTCCCCTGCCTCAATTCCTTCCCGGGTTGGTTTCCGCTCTATCTATCGTGAGATACTCGCTAATTACTCATAGGGATCGACTTTTATGAAACCCGCCATTTTGACCATCCTTAATCTGGGCCTGGTCGTTTTCTTCATCTTTTTGTTCCGGCGGAAAAACCTGCTCTCCTTTCACCAGGACGGCCGCATCTGGCTCACCTATCTGGCGGTGGGCATCATCACCCTGATGGATGAGTTTACCTCGGTCTTTTACGCCCCCGCCGAATCTTACCGCTTCATCGGCTTGAGCGCCATCATCTTTATCGCCATCACCAGCCTGCTGGTGCGCTTCATCAGCACCCGGCTCACGGAGATCGCCGAAATCCTGGAACATCACCAACTCATCGGCGGCGGGGTTTACTCCTTTTCCTACCTGGTTCTGGGCCCGTTGGTTTCTTTTGTGGCCGTGTCCTCCATCATGGTGGACTATATTCTCACCGCCTGCATCTCCGCGGTGAGTGCGGTGTCCAACGCCTCTTCCTTCTTTCCGCTTTCCAAGCCGCTCTTGATCATCTCCGTTTTAGTCATCATCTGGGGCGTGGCCGGCTTGAATATTTTGGGAATTCGGGAAAACGCCCGATTCACCTTCCTGATCTTTGTGGCCGCCGCCGTAATCATGCTCAATCTCATCATCTCCGGCCTCCTCAACCTGGATGCTTATTCCCTGGGACAGATGCACCAGGCGGCGACCCAGACAGTTAAACGCGTGAGCAGCGGCTCCATTTTAGGAAACTACGGCAGCTTCATCTCCAGTATCGCCTTTTGTATCCTGGCCTACTCCGGGGTGGAATCCGTTATTCAAACGGCGGGATTTGTCCGGAGTTGGAAGGATATTCGCAAAGCCTATTGGTTTTTGGCCCTCACCGTGGGCCTGGTGACCCCGTTGATGGCCACGCTGGTTTTATCGGTTAACATCGATTTCAAGGCCCATGAGGGGGACCTCATCACCCACTACGCCACCCTGCTTAACGGCGTACCCTTCGGCATCGCCGTGGCGGCTCTGGCCAGCTTCACCCTGACCATGGCGGTCAACACCGCGTTCGTGGCCTCCAGCGAACTGCTGGAACGGGTGGCCCACCGCTATGGTTTTCTCTGGTTCATCGCCGTCAACCGGCGCCATTCCCTCTATCGCATCCACCTGTCCAGCGCCTTCTTCTTCTCCATCATCGTGGTGCTTACCATGGGCAGCCAGGAAGAACTGGCCAACATGTATGCTCTGGGGCTGGTGGCCTCCTTCTGCATCAACATGGGTTCCCTGATTATTTACCGGTATTCTAAGGGGACCGCCGAGGGGATGACCTACTATACCAGCCGCTTGGGGACCCTTATCCTGTGGATTATCCTGGTGAGCTGCTTTGTTTTCCTGGCCATTGACAAGCCGCATGCCACCATGCTGTGGGGTGGGGTAACCGGCGTCATGCTTATCGCTGGTGTTTTGGTGGCTCGGAAACGGGGCCCGGAAATCAAGGAACTGGGACTTACCGATAGCCAGATGGACCTGGTTCTCTTCCTGGCGGAATCTGATGCCCCTGAGCTCCACGTGATCTTCCGACGCCCCCAGGAGGCAGCCCTGACACAAGTAAATACAAACGAAGCCTACATTTCTTTCTATACCCCCCGGATGGGGGCGCCTCACAAACTGGCGCCCCATCACTTCCGCTTTCCCCATTCCCGGGCGGGCCTCTTCCATGACATGGTTGGCCTGCTGCGGGTCTTAGCCTATGAACTGCCGGACCGGAAGATCACCGTGCAATTCGGCTGGCCCATGAGTTCCTGGCTGGACCGCCTGGCCGTGGGGGTCATGGTCTTCAACCTGATGCGCCTGCCCCGGATGTTTCCCCAGTTCGACTTCGATATGCACTACTTCCGGCGTCCCCAGGAGCCCCCCACCTCCGAAAGCGGGGGGTAACCGGCCGGCCGGGACCGTTGAGAAGAGGCGCGCCGCCTCCAGAATCCACACCGCCGCAGTGAAATAAGTCGCCAGTTGCCAGTTACCAGAGATAAGAGGGAAAACATTGATGATTGAGGGGTGGCACCGGCGTCTCGCCTCTGCCACCTGGTTGGCGGGCGGATGGTATACGTACCGAAGAACCGACGGGTTCAAGGGCGGCTTTAAACCGCCCCGGGGCTTCACTTGGTGATGGCCGCCGCCGGCGCCTCGAAATGTTCGGTATAGCGCCCCCAGAACTCCGGGGTTTCCAGCCGGTGTTCCTGGGTGCCCTGTTGTTCCACGCAAAAACTGGCCAGCACCGCGCCCATGCGGGCGGCCTCGGGCCAGCCCAGGCCCAGAGCCAGACCCTTGAGGAGACCGGCCCGGTAAGCGTCTCCGGCCCCGGTAGGGTCCAAGACCCGGCTGGCCGCCACCGCCGGAACCTCGTCCACGCCCCGGTCAGTCTGGACCAGGGAGCCCTGCTCCCCCCGGGTGGTGATGAGATTTGGGGCGAGATTCAAAATGCCGGGGAGGTCCAGGCCGGACTTCTGCCGAAACATTTCCAGTTCATAGTCGTTGACGATGAGGGCCAGGGCGCCTTCGGCCATCTCCTTAAGCTCGTCGCCGCCCCAGGCCGGGATGCTCTGCCCCGGATCGAAAATGTAACGCACTCCCCGGTCCTTGTAAAACCGGGTATAGACCAGCATGTCCTCGAGATTCCCCGGCGCCACGATGGCCAGGGCAGCCTCGGGGACCAACCCGTCGAAGCGGTAGGCCGAGGCGTGCTTCATGGCCCCGGGATTGAACCCGGTAATCTGGTTGTCGGCTAAATCCGTGGTGATGTAGGCCCCGGCCGTGAACTCTTCGGGAATCTCCTTGATGCCCGTGAGCGGTAAACCTAACTGCGCCAGCCGCTCCCGATAGGGACCGAAATCCCGCCCCGCGGTGGCGACAATGACGGGCTGCTCCCCCAGCAGGGATAGATTGTAGGCGATGTTGCCCGCAGTGCCGCCGAAGCGCTCCGTCAACCCGTTGACCATGAAACAGACGTTGAGGATGTGAATCTTCTCAGGCAAGATGTGATCTACAAAGCGCCCGGGAAAATCCATGATCCGATCGTACGCCAATGACCCGGAAACAAAAATACGCATGGTGTGCCTCGATAAATAGTGATCAGTTGCCAGTTGCCAGTTGTCAGTTATCAGTTATCAGTTATCAGCTTTTTCTGACCACTGGCTACTGACTACTGATTCAAAAAATACTCCTTGGCCTCCCCCACCGTGTACAGGGAGCCGGTGATGACGATATGGTCGTGGGGTCCGGCCAGGGACTGGGCCTGTTGGACGGCCGCGGCCACCCGGGGGGTCTGAAGGATTTCCAGGCCGTAGGGTTGGGCCCGCCGGGCCAGATCCCGGGGGGTGGCGGCCCGGAAGTATTGTGGCTGGGTAAAGATGACCATCTGGGCCAGGGGCAGGAGCCGGGCCAGGATGGCGTCCACGTCCTTGTCGGCCATGACTCCCATTACCAGAATAAGGCGGCCGTTTTTGCGGGCCTGTTTCAGGCTTTGGGCCAGGGTCAGGGCGGCCGCGGGGTTGTGGGCCCCGTCCAGCAGGACCCGGGGGTCCTGGGGGACCTGCTCCAGGCGGCCCGGCCAGCGCGACGCCGCCAAGCCCTCCCGGATAGCGGTTTCGGACACGGGGAACCCGTCCCGGCCGAGCAGTTCCACCACTGCCAGGGCCACCGCGGCATTGCCGTACTGGTGCCGGCCCCTGAGGTTGAGGGTCAGGCCGGGGATTTGATGCTGCAAGCCGAAATAATCGAAAGACCCGACGGATTTTCCCCTGGTTTTGAAGTCTAGGCCGCCCTGGTAGAGGGGGGCGCCGGCTTCCCGGCAGCGGCTGCGGAACAACTGCAGGACCTGTTTTTGCCGGGCGTAGGTTACCATCGGTGCTCCGGGCTTAATGATTCCCGCTTTTTCGGCGGCGATGGCCAAAAGCCCCTCGCCCAGGTGTTCCTGGTGATCCCGGGAAATGTTGGTGATCACCGAAACCAACGGCTGAACGATATTGGTGGCGTCCAGGCGGCCCCCCATGCCGGTCTCGAGGATAATGGGGGCGGCGCCGGCCTGGAGGAAGAAAAGAAAGGCCATGGCCGTGGCAAACTCAAAGAACGTGGGGGGTTCGGCGTCGTCCACCGCGGCCCGCACCTCGTTGATCAAGGCCAGCAGGCGGTTCGCCGACACCTCCTGGTCCCCCAAGCGGTAGCGCTCGTTAAAATTCACCAGGTGAGGCGAAGTGAACATCCCCACGGGATAGCCGGCCCGGCTCAGGATGGCGCTGAGCATGGCCGCCACGGACCCTTTGCCGTTGGTGCCGGCAACATGGATGTAGCGGCCCTGCCGGTAATCCAGCCCCAGCCGGTCCAGCAGGCTGAGGGTGGAGGACAGGCCGAACTTGATCCCGAACTTCTGTAAATCAAAGACCCAGGCCGTAGCCTGGGCCATATCGGCAAAAGCCGTCATGCCGGTTCCCCTCAATATTCTTTGTATTCGTGGCTCATCACCGTCTGTCCGTCGGGTTTGAAGCGGATGACCAGGCTGCTCTTCAGGATCTTGCCTTCGGTCTTTATGGGTGGCTTCTTGATCTTTTTATCGTCATCGGGAAGGAGGTAGATCTGATCGGATTGGGGCGCGATCTTGCGCTCCTCCGGTTTATAGGGCATGGCCGGGGCATCCTTAAAGTTCTTGTAGGTGTAGGCGACGCCTTCCGGGGAGCGGTCGATTTCCTGGGGGTCACCAAACAGCACGAGGATTTCATTCTTCGTGGTCTTGCCGTCCTGGATGCGCGCCACGTGGCGAGGGTCAATAGTATCGCCGCTGATGATTTTCCAGGCTCCCAGGAGCCCCGGCAGCAGCAGGATCATGAGGACCGAGGCGATCCGGCGCCACCGGCGGGCCGCAAGCTGGTCCCCAGTGAATTGCCGTTGTTGACTCATCTTTAACTGATGCATAAACCATCCACCTCCATTCATCGCATTAAGCCCTGGGCCCTATCCGGCCCTTAGCTGAGCAACACCGCAATAATGCCGCTGAGAAAGACGGCATCGAAGGTGCCGGCCCCGCCGATGGAGGCCACCGGGGCCCCCAGCTGCCGGATCTGCCCCAAGTTCAGGAGATCGGCCCCGATCAGGATGCCCATGGTGCTGGCGATATAGGCGCAGGGGGCCCGAAGCTCGGGGGCGCACAAGAGGTAGGCCCCCAGGGCCGCCACCAGGGGAGGCACCAATCCCGGCACCCCGATACCCATACCGCGCACCGGGCGGGCCAAGCGGTTCACCACCACGGTCTCCACCACCAAGAGGATCGGCAGGCTGACGCCAAAATTGATTTGAGAGATAAGATACACCGAAAGGGCCAGGGGGATCAAGGCCCCACCCACATTCACCGCCAGAATGCTCGCCTGGGCCCGCTCCTGCCGGGGCACCCGGAAGCGCATGCCAAAATAAGAGACCACCTGCTCTCCCACCAGTTGCCGGTTCTCGAAGGTGTGAATGGGGATGTTTACCAGGCTGCCCACCAGGGTGATGATGAGGAGCCAGAATATCAGCGCGGGAGAAATCCCCAGCCGCAGAAAGGCCTCGCCGATCAGCCCCAAGATCAACAAGGGCAGCATGAACAGGGCCGTCAGGAAAAAGGCCACCATCAGAAAAAAGATTAAGGGTGGGAAAATCATCGCCGAGTTTACTCTCTCTCCTCCAGCCCGTAAGACCTGATCTTGAGGTTCAATTCGTCCAGGGAGATGCCCAGGATTTCGGCGGCCTGCCGGCGCTGGCCCGCCACCCGCTCCAGGGTGCGGCTGATTAATTGTCGCTCCAATTCCGGCAATCCGGGCTCGGTATCGCCGCCGGCCTCGGCCCACCCGCCCCGTTGCTGCAGGGCCAGCGGCAGATCCTGCAAGGTGAGGACCTTCCCCTGACAGACAATCACCCCGCGTTCAATAACGTTTTCCAGTTCCCGGATGTTCCCCGGCCAGGGGTAGTGCCGGAAGGCCTCGAGGGCCTCCGGGTCCAGGGTGATGACTCCCCGCCGGTTTTTCTCGCCGTACTTCTTGAGGAAAAAATCCGCCAGGGCAGGCAGGTCCTCCAGACGCTCCCGCAGGGGCGGCAACACCAGGGGGAAGACATTGAGACGATAATAGAGATCATCCCGGAACCGGCCCTCCCGGACCATTTTCTCCAGGTCCCGGTTGGTGGCCGTGATGATGCGCACATCCACCTTTTGGGTGCGATTGCTCCCCACGGGTTCGAACTCCCGGGCCTGCAAGACCCTGAGAATCTTGCCCTGGATCGGCAGACTGAGTTCGCCGATTTCATCCAGAAAGACGGTGCCGTGGTGAGCCAGCAAAAAGCGCCCTTCTTTGCGGATGGTGGCTCCGGTGAAGGACCCCCGTTCATGCCCGAAGAGTTCGCTCTCCAGCAGGGTCTCGGGCAGGGTGGCGCAATTGACCACCACGAAGGGGCCGGCCGCCCGAGGGCTGTTCCGGTGGATAGCCAGGGCCGCCAGTTCCTTGCCGGTCCCGGTTTCACCCAGGAGCAGCACGGTGGCGTCCGAAGGGGCCGCCATTTCCAGCAGTTGGAATATCTCTCGGATGCGCGGCGAGGAACCTAAAACCCCGGAAAAATCAAACACACTATCCCCCGGACTATTGCGCCAGACCGTGTATGACGCCATGACAGCGACAGGCCGTAGCGATTAAGACGTTGCCCTTTAAGGCGCCCATATCCCGGGCCAGGTCCAGCAACCGCCAGGGTGGGTATCCCCCCACTCCCGGAGCCAGTTGCCGGCTGGGAATGACCCTGATTTCATATCCGGCCAGATGCAGGGAAACCAACTCCTGGTGGAGCGGGAGGTCCCGCGATGCTCCGGTAACCGGGCAGACCTCCGGTTCGGCGCAGTCATCCGGGCATAGGTGCTGGGCCCGGCTCAGGTAAAGCTCGCCCTGGGGACCACGCCGGGCTCCGGGGATAAGCCCCGCCAGGGCCTCCGGTACCGCCGCCGGCTGCCAGGCCGACCCCGCCAGGGGACCCGCCAGGAGCCACTCATAGGCCACGTGCACCGGGACCATGGGGATGATCCAGTCCCACCGGCCGTTACCTGCCCCATGCCGGACCAGAAAGGCAATGGCCTCGGCCGGCACCCGGGTCGAGCCCGGAGGTCCGTCAGGGGTCAGAGCCAGGGCCGCGGGGTCGCGATCCACCAGCGTGAAACTGGCGGCGGTATCCTGCCGGGCCAGGCGTGTGAGCGCCAGGCGGCCGAATTTCCCGGCCCCCAGTATAAGGTAACTGGCCATGAGGGTCAATCCTGGCGCGGAAACACCCCCACCACGGTAGGCAACCAGAACTTCTCCTGATCGATGATGTTGCCGATGGAATTCTCCCAGGAGGGGGGAGAATAAAACTTAAATTCTTTAGTGTTAATGAAGAGTTGCGCTTCCGTACCGCCATCCAGGTTCAAGGCGGAATCAATGTCGAATTTGCTGGTCTTGAGGAACTCGGCCATCTCAAAAAGGGTGAAAAACCGGTTGGCGGTGTTAAACACCAGGATGTTGCCGTTGCGGTCCGTGGCGATCACGGTGCGATGGGACCTTTTCTCGCTATCCCTTACCCTGATCTTGCCCTTATAGTCCAGCAACAGCGGGAAAGATTGCACTCCTTGGGTCCAGGGCAATTTTTTGGGGTCAACCGCGGTGGTGAGCAAATCCAGGATGGTGGCCCGGGGCAGGTCCGGGGACATGCCTTTAGGTTCCGCCACGAACATGCCCCGCATCTGCCGGTTGCCCGTGGGGCCGATGGGTTTACCGTCGGCAATGACCAGACCGCAGGGGTTGCCGTCGCGTTTATAATAACTGCCGTTGAACACGATGGGGGCTTGAAGTTCCTCCTGCCAGGCGGTAATGGCCTGGGGCGGTCCATGGAATACCCGGAAGGCATTGGAGGCGGGATCGATCTTCACCACCGCCAGATCCTCCACCACCGCGCCATCCTTCAGAACCTCCACCTGGGTGAAGGCCAGCCCCCGGCCGATAGCCTGCCATTGTGGGGGGGTATGCGTCAGAGTCGCCGCCCCCGCAGGCAGGACTGCCCCGAACCACAGCCAACCGATCACAACAAGAGCAAAAACCCTGGCGGCCACCGCCTCTCCTTGCAGCCCGGCGAAATTTCGTATATTTTACCATGCAAAGGGAAATTGTCCACAAGCTTGAAAATATGTCTATCCGTCTAGCCGACTCTCACGCCCACCTGGACCTGGAGGATCACTTCCCCGATCAGGCCGCGGTGCTGCGCCGGGCCCGGGATGCCGGGGTGCTTCTGGTGATCAACGTGGCCACCGGCCTGGATGATGCGGCCCAAGTTATCGCAACCGCCGGGACCTCCCCCGGGATCGTGGCGATCATCGGGGTCCATCCCCACGGCGCCGGCGCCATGACCGAAGCGGACCTCACGGCTTTAGCCCCATTGGCGGACGACCCCAACGTGGTGGCCATCGGGGAGATCGGGCTGGATTTCTACCGGCGGCGTGCACCGGAAGAGGTCCAACAGTACTGGTTTCGCCGGCAGTTAGAGTTCGCCGTGGTCCACAACAAGGTCGTGGTGATCCACACCCGAGAGGCCACCCCCGTAACCCTGTCGATCCTCCGGGAGTACCGGGGCCGTCTTGCCGGCGGCGTTATGCATTGTTTCGGCGGCAGCCTCACGGAGGCCCACGCCTTCCTGGACCTGGGCTTTTACCTGTCATTTTCCGGGACCCTGACCTACCCCAAGGCCGAGCCGTTGCGGGAGGTGGCTCAACAAGTCCCCCTGGACCGCATCCTGGTGGAGACCGACTGTCCCTATCTGCCCCCCCAAGCCTGGCGGGGAAAGAGGAACGAACCGGCCTACGTGGTGGCCACGGCCCAGAAGCTGGCGGATATCAGGGGTCTGAGCCTGGAAGAGGTGGCGGCGGCCACCTGGGCCAATACCCTGGCGGTCTTCGGGCTGGACGAGAAGGCTATTGCGGCCCCGAACCGGGCGGCAAGCCCGTGAACGCCATAGCGCAGAACCTGGAAGAAGTGCGCGCCGCCATAGTCACAGCCGCCCGGCGGGCCGGCCGGGACCCAGGCTCCGTGCGCTTGGTGGCGGTGAGCAAGACCGTGGACCTGGAGCGCATCCGGGCCGCCATGGACGCGGGCCAGGATCTCTTTGGGGAGAATTATCTCCAGGAGGCCAGAGACAAGATCGCCGTCCTGGGGCGGCGGGTGGGCTGGCACCTGGTGGGGCACCTCCAATCCAACAAGGCCCGGGGCGCGGTGGAACTCTTCGACCTGATCCACGCGGTGGACCGGGGCAAGCTGGCCGGGGCCCTGGACGCGGCCGCGGCCCGGCTGGGCAAGGTCCAGGACGTTCTCATCCAGGTCAATCAGGGGGGCGAAGCCACCAAATCCGGGGTGGCGCCCGAGGCAGCGCCGGCGCTGCTTAAGGAGGTGGCCGGCTTGCCGCACTTGCGGGTTTTGGGCCTGATGAGCATGCCGCCGTGGTTTCCCGACCCGGAGGCGGCGCGCCCCTATTTCCGGGCCTTGCGGGAACTGCGGGACCACCTTCGGGGGCTCACCGGCCTGCCCCTAACGGAGTTATCTATGGGCATGTCCGGCGATTTTGCGGTGGCGGTGGAGGAAGGGGCCACCCTGGTCCGAGTGGGCACCGCCATTTTCGGGAGCCGCCGGTAATCATTGCCGGGAAGATAAGGGCCGGGGGTGCCGCGCCAGCGGCGAATGGCGCCTTTAGTTGTGGAAGTTGGCCTAAAGTCCCTCTTTTTTAAAGGGTTACTTATAGTATTATCAATGAATTATACATAATCCCGCCTGACCCCTCTTTAAGAAAGGGGGAAAAAATAATAGCGAAAACCATTCCCAAAACTTGAAATCATAGTATTTATGGGATGTATGGTTATAAAATGTCTTTGAGACCAGCCCCTAACCCAGCCAAAGCCAAACCCTCCCTGTCCACCCGGGCCTTGAGGCTCATGTGGCGGAACCCCCGCATGGCCCATACCATGCTGCGGGAGGAATACCGCAAGAGATTCGGCATTAATCTGGACCGGCGCTTCCGGGACGGCATAAGCGGCCCGCCGGTGAACTTCAACTTTAACCTGACCCGGCGTTGCAACCTGAAATGCGCCATGTGCGAGCAGCACCGCCATGATCCCGGCCCGACGGGGCTCCCCTGGTACAACCCCAGCCGGGAGCTGCCCCTGTCCACCTGGGTCAACCTCCTGGATCAGGTGTCGGCCTTCCGGCCCCGGCTCTACCTCACCGGCGGAGAACCCACCCTTTACCCCCATTTCGCCGCCTTCCTGACCGAAGCCAAACGTCGGGGCTGCCTGGTCCACCTCCAGACCAACGGCACCTTGCTGGACCGGGTGGCCGACAGCCTGGTGGCCCAGGGTGTCGAGATGGTGACGGTTTCTCTGGACGGCCCCCTGGAGGTCCATGACGCCATTCGGGGGCAGGAGGGCGCCTTCCAGAAGACCTGCGCGGGCATCAAAGCCCTGGTGGCCGCTCGGGACCGCCAGCGTTCCCCCGGCCCCATTATCCTGATCAACTGTGTCATTTCCAAAGCCAGCCTGCCCACCCTGGATCACATGGTTCCCCTGGCCCGGGAGTTGGGGGCGGATATCCTCCAGATCCAGCATACCATTTTCAATACCGCCGCCAACGTTCAGCGCCACAATCGGGCGCTGTCACCCGAGTTTGCCGCCCAGGCAGGATTGGACCTGGCCCCTCCCTCCATCCCCGAGGGCGAATATTATGAAAGCGAGATCACCCCGGCCGACCTGCCGGGTTTACTCGATCAGCTCCGGAAAGTCCGGCGCCTGGCCAAAGACCGGCTGAAGCTGCTCTTGCTGCCGAACCTGCCCCCGGACCTCCTCACACCCTATTACCTGGACCTGGCCCATCCCTTTCCCCAAGTGTGCAACGCCCTGTGGAAGAATTGCCGGATTTTGCCCGATGGAACGGTGTCGCCCTGCTTGCACATGGTGATCGGCAACATCACCGCACAACCGTTTGCAGAGATCTGGAACGGCCCCAGGATGCGAGGCTTCCGGCAGATCATCTCCCGGCGGCTCTTCCCCGGATGCGCCCGCTGCTGCAGCCGGAGCTTTACCTGAATGATGCCTGGAGCCCCTTTCCTTCCCTTCCCGGCTCAATCCCCCGGGTCGCTCTTGCCTGCGGGGATCATGGCCACCGGCACGTAAAGGAGTGGATTATGTGGGACTTGAACCATGTTACCTGGGAGTTGACCCGGCTGGTGCTCGCGGCAATCGTGGGGGCAGCCATCGGCTTTGAACGGGAGGCCCACGGCCAGGCGGCGGGGCTCAGGACCTTCATCCTGGTCTCCGTGGGCGCCTGCCTCATGATGATGCTATCCCTGGAAATGGAGGAAATCCACCGGCATCTGGCCGTGGACCAATCGGTGGTCCGCCTGGACCCGGCTCGAATCGCTTCCTATGCCATCGCCAGCATGGGTTTTCTCGGGGCCGGCGCCATCATCACCGGCAAGGGCTCGGTGCGGGGCCTAACCACCGCCGCGGGCCTCTGGCTGGCCACCGGCCTCGGCCTGGCCATCGGAGCCGGTTATCTCCTCCCGGCCCTGTTTGCCGCGGGGATCAGCCTGATTATCCTGTACGTCCTGCGCCTGATTAAGAAGGTCTTCGCCCACGATCTGTTCACCATCCTGACCTTGAAATACCACGGGGTGGAGAATCCCCTGGACCGGCTCAAGCAGATCCTCGAAACCCATCGCCTTTCCATCCAGTTTATCAATTACCGACTGGAGCCGCCCAGCAACCTGATGACATACCGATTTCGCCTGCAGAGCAAGGACAACATCGTGTTCAAGAACGTGCTCGCCAGCCTGTCCGAAACCGAAGGCTTGCAGGAAGTTACGTGGCAGGAAGGCGAAGTGCCTTAATTGAGTGCCGTCATGCGCCAATTTACGCCTTTCACCCCGGGGGCCCGGGTGGGACTGACCACCACCATCCCGGTGGAGGTGGTGCTGGCCGCGGGGCTGACCCCGGTGGACCTGAACAACCTGTTCATTGCAGACCCTTTGGCCCTGGCCCGGGTGAGCCAGGCCGAAGCCGCCGGCTTCCCCCGCACCCTCTGCGCCTGGATCAAGGGGATCTACGCCGCTCTCCAGGCCCACCCCGAGATCCAGACGGTCATCGCCGCCTGCCAGGGGGACTGCTCCAATACCCAGGCCCTGGGAGAGATCCTCGCTGCCGAGGGGATAAAGGTCATCCACTTCAAGTTCCCCTATCCCCGCGACCGGGAACAACTGGCCCGAGAAATCACTGCCTTGACGGCTCGTTTGGGCGCCGACCCCGAGGCGGTGGCCCGGGTTAGGGCCCGGCTCGCCCCCCTGCGCCGCCAACTGCGCCGCCTAGACCGCCTGACCTGGGAAACCGGACAGGTGCGGGGCCGGGAGAATTTCCAGTGGCTCATCTCGAGCTCGGATTTTGCCTCGGACCTGGATGCCTATGAATCACGCCTGACGGTTTTCCTTAAGGAGGCGGAACAACGTCCTGTCGCCGCCGATAGCCGGGTGCGCCTGGGGTTTGCCGGCATCCCGCCCATCTTGACCGACCTGTGGCCCTACCTGGAGGAACTGGACGCCGCCGTGGTTTACCACGAATTTCCCCGGCAATTCAGCATGCCCTATGAGACCCCCGACTTGGTGGAGCAATACCTGCGCTACACCTATCCCTACGACATCGAGAGCCGCCTGGCGGACCTGAAGGAGGCCGTGGCCATCCGCCGCCTGGACGGCCTGGTGCACTACACCCAGAGCTTCTGTTTTCGCCAGATGTTCGATCAATTCCTCAGGGATCACCTGGACGTGCCCCTCCTGACCATCGAAGGGGACCGGCCCACGCCGCTCGATTCCCGTACTCGTATGCGCCTGGAGGCCTTCGTCGATGTCCTGCGGCCGTGATTTCTTGAGGGAGGGGGCCAGGGGCGGCAAGCCCCTGCCCTTATCCTGCGGCCTGGACTTCGGCAGCCGGGCGGTGAAGTTGGTGTATAGCCGAGAGCAGGGGGGGTGGGGGCGGCGGAAGATGGACAGCATCGTCTTCTATCGCGATTATCTGGTGCGGGTTAAGGGCGAGGTGCGGATCGATTGGGGGCGGTTGGGGCTGGCCCCTCCGGAGGCCTTGGTGGCTACCGGGTATGGCAAGAATCTTCTTAAAGCCCATTTTCCCACCGTCACTGAGATCCGGGCTCATTTCCTGGGAGCGCGGTTCGTCACGGGCCTGGACCACTTCATCCTGTTGGAGATGGGGGGTCAGGACACCAAGGTCCTCTATGTCCGGGAAGGCCGGGTGTTCGATTTCCTCACCAACGACCGCTGTGCCGCGGGCACCGGGCGCTACCTGGAAAACATGGCCCGGTTTCTCAAGATGCCCCTGACGGAATTTGCCGGGTGTTGGGAGGATCCGGTGGACATCTCCCAAACCTGCGCCATCTTCGGGGAGACCGAATTGGTGGGGCACCTCCTGGAAGGAGTGGAACCCGCCCGGATTGCCGCCGGGGTCAACGCCTCGGTGGCTCGCCGGGCCCTGGCCATGCTGCGCCGTTACCGTTGCCCCACCCTGGTCTTTGTGGGGGGCGTGGCCAAAAACCGGGCCGTAGTGAAGTTTTTGGGGGACCAGGGGGATTTTCAGGTGAGAGTGCCGCCTTATCCCCAATTCAACGGCGCGTTGGGCGGGGCGCTGGAAGCGGGCCGGGCCCTGGCCCGGGAAGGGCCATGAACCGCCTGGCCGAAGCTGATCCACTGGCCCGGGCCCTCAGGCGCCTGGTGGGAGTTGAGCCCGGTTTCCGGCCTGCGGCCGGGGAGGTTTATGTGGAACCAATGCCTTCGTCCCGGCAAGTTCTGCGCTTCACCTTCCCTGAGGGAGACTATGCGGTCGTGGGAAAATTTTTCTCCGCCTATCCCCCCCAGGTCTCCCCGGACTTGAGCCTGGCCCAAGAATACCACAACTATGTGCAACTCCCCGGCCTGGGCCTGGGAAATGGCGGCGGCCAGGTTCCCCGGCTCCTGGGCCGCTGGCCCCAGCGGTCCCTGGGACTGCTCCTGGAAGCCGTGCCCGGCCCGGACCTGGATCGTCTCTTGCTCCAGGCCTGTGTCCATGGCGAGCCGGCGCCCCTCTTCCGGGGCCTGGAAAAACTGGCCCACTTGCTGGCCTTTTTTCACTCCCGGCCGGTCCCGGTTCTGCCGGTCTCGCCCGAGCCCGCCCTGGCTTATCTGGATAAGGTGGCGGCCCAGCTGCTGGAGGGCGGGCTGTTGACCCGGGAGGACTGGCAGGGCCTGGGGCGCGAACGCGATGCCTGGGAGGCGCGCTGCCAAGATTTTTCCGACCGGCAGGTGCTCATTCACGGCGATGCCACCCCCACCAACTTTCTTTTTCCCAACGGTGGGGCGGTGGCCCTGGACCTGGAGCGGCTGCGAGTCGGCGACCGCCTCTGGGACCTGTCTTGGATAGCCGGGGAACTGAAACATGCCTGGGGCTGGCGCACCTCGGATTTCATCGGGTCCGAGGAGGCCATCCAATATTTTTTCCGGATGTATCTGGCGGCCATGCAGCCCGATCCCGCTTTGGCTTACCGACTCTATGGGCTCAACCCTTTTTATATGGCCCTGGCAGAGCTGAGGATCGCCCGGAACCTCTATCTCACCCGGGACTACCGCCGGGAACTGGTGGCCGAGGCCCGGCGCTGCCTGGCGCATGGCCGGAGGATGTAACCCATGAAGACCGTGCTGATCATTGCCGGCTCCGATCCGGGGGCCGGGGCGGGCCTGCAACAGGATTTGAAGGTGACCACCCTCCTGGGGGCCTATGGCCTGACGGTGGTCACGGCCCTCACCGTCCAGAACAGCCAGGGGGTCCTGGCGGTCCATCCGGTGGCCCCCGAGGTGGTGGCGGCGCAGCTGGACGCGGTGCTGAGCGATTTCCCCGTGGCGGCGGTCAAGGTGGGGATGCTGGCCACCCCGGCGCTGGTGCGCACCGTGGCCGAAAAGTTGAAAGGTTTAGATGCCCCCCTGGTGCTGGACCCGGTGTTGGCCGCGGGCAGCGGCTTTCCGCTGCTGGAAGAAGCCGGGATAGCCATGCTTAAAGAGGAACTGTTCCCCCTGGCCTACCTGCTCACGCCTAACGCCCCGGAGGCAGCCCGCCTCACGGGCATTACGGTGCAAACGCCCGCAGACCTGGAAGAGGCGGCCCGCCGCCTTAAGGATATGGGACCCCGCTGGGTCCTGGCCAAAGGTGGCCACTTGCCGGGGGAGCCGGTGGACGTGCTTACCGATGGCAAAAACACCTACCAGCTGCCCGGGGTGCGCCTGGCGGCACCGAATCACCACGGCTCCGGCTGCCTTTTGGCCTCAGCCTGCGCCGCCGGCCTGGCCCAGGGCCTGTCGGTGCCGGAAGCGGTGAACCGAGCCCGGGCCCTCACCGCACAGGGCCTCACATACGGCCTGCCCCTGGGCCGGGGCACGGGCCCGGTGAACCCCTACGCCGCCTTCGCCCGGGATCTGGCCCGCCCGGAAGTCCTGGCGGCATTGCAGACGGCCGCGGCCCGCCTGGAGCAAGAAGGCATCGAGCCCCTCATCCCGGAAGTCATGTCCAACCTGGGTTACGCCACCCCCTACCCGGAAGGGCCTCAGGACGTGGCCGCCTTCCCCGGGCGGCTGCGGCGCGGTCCCCAGGGCCTGCTGATCCCGGCGCCGCCGGCCTTCGGCGCCTCCCGCCACATCGCCACGGTCATCCTCACCGCCATGACCATCCACCCGGAGCTCAGAAGCGCCATGAACATTAAATTCTTCGCAGGATTCGATGACCTGGCGCCGCTGGTCCACCTGCGGGTGGCCGGGTTCGACCGCGGCGCTGAACCCCCGGAGGTCAAGGCGAAGGAAGGCGGCACCCTGGCCTGGGGCGTGGCCTCGGTCCTTAAACCCGGCGAGCCGCCCCCGGACCTGATCTACGACCGGGGCGCGTTTGGCAAGGAAGCCATGATCCGCATCCTGGGACCAACCCCCATGCACGTGGCCGAAAAAGCCCTGGCCCTGAAAAACGCCCTGCAAGCAGCGGGGAGATTATGAAGAAGATGAGGGGGAGGGGGCTAAGGGCACCCGCCCTTACCCCCTTCCCCAATCCCTTATATTGAAATTAAAAGGGGCGACCCAAC
>JBKQVS010000056.1:0-9525 GCA_052139855.1 Desulfobaccales bacterium | reverse complement strand
TGGAGACCCACATGGGTTGGGCTTCCCATGCCCTGGGGAAAAGCATCGGCGAGATGATCGATAAGTTCTACAGCCTGGATTCCATCCAGACCCGCCTGAAGCGGATTCTCAATCCCGATGCCGCCCTGGGCAAAGAGATCGATTCCCTGGATTACGACGAACTCCGGCAAATCTGGGCCAAACACTACCAAGACGGCATTCACATGGCGTCGCCGGTCTTTGACGGGGTGACGGAAGCTGAGGTCGAGGCCTATCTGGCGGAGGCAGGGCTGCCCACCGGCGGCCAGGCGCGCTTGAGGGACGGCCGCTCCGGGGAGGAGTTTGACCGGGACGTGACCGTAGGGGTGATGTACATGATGAAACTCCATCACCTGGTGGCCGACAAGATCCATGCCCGGTCCATCGGCCCCTACTCCCTGGTGACCCAGCAGCCTCTGGGCGGCAAGGCCCAGTTCGGCGGCCAGCGTCTGGGGGAAATGGAAGTCTGGGCCCTGGAAGCCTATGGCGCAGCCTATACCCTGCAGGAATTCCTGACGGTAAAATCGGACGACGTGGCCGGCCGCACCCGCATGTACGAAAAGATCTTCAAAGGCGAATACGATTTGGAGGCGGGGCTGCCGGAATCCTTTAACGTCCTGGTGCGGGAGCTCAAGAGCCTGGCTCTTAATGTGGAGCTTCTGAAAAAGGACAAGGACAAGTCCTGAGGAATAACCTTATATGGAAAAGATGCGCGAAGTTGCTTTGGAAGATTTGAATAGCCTGTTCGCCCGGCCGGAAGACCCGATCGCCATCGAGGCGGTGCGGTTGTCCCTGTCGTCTCCGGAAATGATCCGTTCCTGGTCGTTTGGGGAGGTGAAAAAGCCGGAGACCATCAACTACCGAACCTTCAAACCGGAACGGGACGGGTTGTTCTGCGCTAAAATCTTCGGTCCTGCCAAGGATTACGAGTGTAACTGCGGCAAATACAAGCGCATGAAACACCGGGGGATCACCTGCGAAAAGTGTGGTGTGGAGGTGATCCAGTCCAAGGTGCGCCGGGAACGGATGGGCCACATCGAGCTGGCCTGCCCGGTGGTGCACATCTGGTTTTTGAAGAGCCTGCCCAGCAAGATCGGCAACCTCCTGGACCTGACCCTCAAAGAGCTGGAGAAGATCCTCTATTTCGAGGCCTACGTGGTGGTGGACGGGGGTGAGACCGAGCTGACCAAGGGCATGCTCCTCTCCGAGGAAAAATACCGCCAGTGCCGGGAAGAGCACGGCAACGGGTTCAAGGCGGGCATGGGGGCCGAGGCCATCCGGGAGATGTTGAAGGCGGTGGACCTGCCGCCCCTGTCCCAGGCAGTGCGCCAGGAGATGCTGAAGACCAGTTCGGATGCCAAGCAAAAGAAGCTGGGCAAACGCCTCAAGATCATCGACGCGTTCAGGGAATCGGGCCAGCGGCCCGAGTGGATGGTCATGGAGGTGATTCCGGTGCTGCCTCCGGACCTGAGGCCCCTGGTGCACCTGGACGGCGGCCGGTTCGCGACCAGCGACCTGAACGACCTCTACCGGCGGGTGATCAACCGCAACAACCGGTTGAAACGGCTCCTGGAGCTGAACGCCCCGGACATCATCATCCGGAACGAAAAGCGGATGCTGCAAGAGGCGGTGGACGTGCTGTTCGAGAACGGCCGGCGAGGCCGCACCATTACCGGCCCCAACAAGCGGGCCCTGAAATCGCTTTCCGACATGCTCAAGGGCAAGCAGGGGCGCTTCCGGCAGAACCTGTTGGGGAAACGGGTGGACTATTCCGGGCGCTCGGTGATCGTCATCGGGCCGGAGCTGAGGCTGCACCAGTGCGGCCTGCCCAAGCAGATGGCCCTGGAGCTGTTCAAGCCTTTTATCTTCAACAAGCTGGTGGCGCGGGGTTATGCCACCACCATCAAGGTGGCCAAGCGGTTGGTGGACCGGGAGACCCCGGAGGTTTGGGACATCCTGGACGAAGTGGTGCGGGAGCACCCGGTGATGCTCAACCGGGCCCCCACCCTGCACCGGCTGGGGATTCAGGCGTTTGAGCCGCTGCTCATCGAAGGCAAGGCCATCCAGCTCCACCCCCTGGTCTGCACCGCGTTCAACGCCGATTTTGACGGCGACCAGATGGCGGTGCACGTGCCGCTGTCCATCGAGGCCCAGATCGAGGCCCGGGCGTTGATGATGTCCACCAACAACATCCTGTCCCCGGCCAATGGAGACCCCATCATCATCCCCACCCAGGATATCGTGCTGGGGCTCTACTACCTCACCCGGGAGCGGCCCTTCGCCAAAGGCGAGCGGGTGGCTACCAACGGCAAGGAACCGCTGCCCTACGCCTCTCCCGAGGAGGTGCGGGTGGCCTACGACCAGGGCGAGGTGCATCTCCAGGCGCGGATTCCGGTGAGGATCGACGGCAAGATTTACCACACCACAGTGGGCCGGGTGATTCTCCGGGAGATCCTGCCGGCGGGGCTGCCCTTTGACCTGATCAACGGCACCATGACCAAGAAGGAGATCCGCAAGCTCGTGTCGGTGGGCTACCGCACCTGCGGCATCAAGGACACGGTCATCTTTGCGGATCAACTGAAGAATTTGGGCTACAAGTACGCCACCCAGGCGGGCATCTCCATCTGCATCGAGGATATGGTGATCCCCAGCCGCAAGCCGGAAATCCTGGGCCAATCCCAGGCGGAAGTGAGCCAGGTGGAGGAACAGTACCAGGAAGGTCTCATAACCGAGGGTGAAAAATACAACAAGGTGGTGGACATCTGGGCCAAGGCCACGGACGAGATCGCCGCGGAGATGATGGCGGAGATGGCCCGGGAGGTGATCGCGGTGGAAGAGCCTGATCCGGAGAAGCCGGGTCAGACGATCGTCCGCCAGGAAGAGGTGGCCTCCTTCAACCCGGTCTTCATGATGGCGGACTCCGGGGCCCGGGGCAGCAAGGACCAGATGCGGCAGCTGGCCGGGATGCGGGGTTTGATGGCTAAACCGAGCGGTGAAATCATCGAGACGCCGATCACCGCCAACTTCCGGGAAGGACTGACGGTGCTGCAATACTTCATCTCGACCCACGGCGCCCGGAAAGGTCTGGCGGATACAGCCTTGAAGACGGCCAACTCCGGGTACCTGACCCGGCGGCTGGTGGACGTGGCTCAGGATGCGGTGATCACCGAAGACGACTGCGGCACCATTGACGGCATCTATGTGAAACCCCTGGTGGAAGGCGGCGAGATCATCGAGCGGGTGGGCGACCGGGTCCTGGGCCGGGTGGCCCTGGAAGACATCATCGACCCCCACACCGGCGAAGTGCTGGTTCCGGCCAACGAGGAGATCGACGAGGACGCCTCCCGGCGCATCGAAGACTCGGGGCTGGGCCAGGACGAGAAGAAGGGAGTGCAGATCCGGTCGGTGCTGACCTGCCAGACGCGGCGGGGGGTGTGCGCCAAATGCTATGGCCGGGACCTGGGGCACGGCACCACGGTGTCCATGGGCGAGGCTATCGGCATTTTGGCGGCCCAGAGCATCGGCGAGCCCGGCACCCAGTTGACCATGCGGACCTTCCATATCGGCGGCACGGCCTCCCGGCGGGTGGAACAGAGCGTCCACGTGGGTCGTGGCAAGGGAATCATACGCTTTGAAAACTTCGTGGATTCCAAGAAGGAAATCCCTTGCCCCATGAAATCGGCGGTTGACCGGAACGGCAACCTGGTAAACCTGAGCCGCCTGGCGGAGCTGGTTATCCTGACCGAGAAGGGGGTAGAGCGGGAAAGGTATCAGCTGACCTACGGGGCCCACCTGAATGTGAAGGATGGCGACGAGGTGGCGGCGGGAAAAATCCTGGCGGAGTGGGACCCGTTCACCAACGCCATGCTCACGGAAGTGGGCGGGACCATCAAGTTCGGCGACATCATTGAAAACGTTTCCGTGCAGGAACGGGTGGACCCGGTGACGGGCAAATCCTCCCGCCTCATCGTGGAGAGCAAGGATGCGGAACTGCGGCCCCGGATCTCGGTGAAGAACATCGAGGGCCAGACCGCCCGGATTCCCGGTTCGCCGGCCTCGGCGCGGTACTTCATGCCGGTGGGGGCCATCATCATGGTGAACGAAGGCGACCCGGTATTCCCCGGGGACGTTATCGCCAAGATTCCCCGGGAGACCACCAAGACCAAGGATATCACCGGGGGCCTGCCCCGGGTGGCGGAACTCTTTGAAGTGCGCAAGCCCAAAGAAACCGCGATCATCAGTGAAATCGGCGGGGTGGTGTCATTCGGGAAGCACATCAAGGGGAAACGGAAGATCGTGGTCACTCCGGAAGTGGGCAAACCCAAGGAATACCTCATCCCCAAGGGAAAACACGTGGCCGTGGAGGAAGGGGATTACGTGCTGGCGGGCAACCCCCTGATGGACGGTTCGCCCAACCCGCACGACATCCTCAACATCAGCGGTTTGAAGGACCTGGCCCGGTACCTGGTAGACGAAGTCCAGGAAGTGTACCGGCTCCAGGGGGTGAAGATCAACGACAAGCACATCGAAGTGATTGTGCGCCAGATGCTCAGGCGCATCAAGGTGGTGACCCCGGGGGACACGGAGTTCCTCATGGGCGAGCAGGTGGAAAAATGGGTCTTCGAAGAGCGGAACGACCGGGCCATGGAGCAAGGGAAACAGCCGGCCACGGGTGAACCGCTGCTCTTGGGAATCACCAAGGCCTCGCTGACCACCGAGAGCTGGATTTCGGCGGCCTCCTTCCAGGAGACCACCAAAGTACTGGCGGACGCGGCGGTGCAGGGGAAGATCGATTATCTCCGGGGCCTCAAGGAAAACGTGATTATGGGGCGGCTGATCCCGGCGGGTACGGGCCTGGCGCAATACCGGGACCTGGACATCAAGATGAGCGAGGAAGGAGCGGCGGCCCTGCCGCCTCCGGAAAGCCTGGAGGTGGAGTTAGAGGTGGAAGTGGAAGCCGCGGCGCCGGCCGAACAATAATAGGTTGACAAGTATAGGCCAATTCGATTAAAATTATTTGTTTTACCGGCCTTCGATTGCAAACGGAGGCTGATGAACCCGGGGGAGACCCGGGAATCAGGAAGCCCAACCCCCTCACCCCAGCCCTCTCCCCCACAGGGAAGAGGGGGGTAGCTGAGGAACTTTTATAGGCAGTTGGGAGCGGAGCGCGTATGCCTACGATCAACCAGTTAATTCGCAAAGGCAGGGAGGCGCAGAAGAAGCGGACTGCATCCCCGGCCCTGCAGAGCTGTCCCCAGAGGCGGGGGGTGTGCGTCCGGGTCTATACCACCACGCCCAAGAAGCCCAATTCGGCTTTGCGCAAGGTGGCCCGGGTGCGCCTCACCAACGGCATCGAGGTGACCACCTACATTCCCGGGGTGGGGCACAACCTCCAGGAGCACTCGGTGGTGCTCATCCGGGGAGGCCGGGTCAAGGATCTGCCCGGGGTGCGCTACCATGTCATCCGGGGCACCCTGGACGCGTCCGGGGTTCAGGATCGCCGGCGGGGACGGTCCAAATACGGGGCCAAGCGGCCTAAATAAACCGGGATCAGGGGTCAGGGCTCGGGGGCCAGGCTTAAAAAGCCTCCAGGCCAACTGACAACTGGCGACTGATAACTGGCATCTTTATAGAGGTAGGAAAATATGCCCAGAAAAGGCGGAGTGGTCAAGCGGCCTGTTACCCCTGACCTAAAATACAACGACGTCCTGGTGAGCCGGTTTGTCAACGGGCTGATGGAGCGGGGCAAGAAGAGCGTGGCCCAGTACATCCTTTACAACGCCATGGAGATTGTGGGTCAGCGGGGCAACGATGACGCCCTGAAGCTTTTTCACCAGGCGGTGGAAAACGTCAAGCCGTTGATCGAAGTGAAATCCCGCCGGGTGGGGGGCGCTACGTATCAGGTGCCCGTGGAAGTGCGGGCCGACCGCCGCGTCTCCCTGGCCATTCGCTGGATCATCAAGCACTCCAAGGCCAGGAGCGAGAAATCCATGGATGCCAAGCTGGCCGCAGAGCTTTTAGACGCGGCCAACAACCGGGGCACCTCCATCAAGAAGCGGGAAGACACGCACAAGATGGCTGAGGCGAACAAGGCCTTCGCCCACTATAGATGGTAAACTGCAAAGATGGCGGGCGAAGACGCCCACCCGACAATAATTCGACTGCTCGCAGGCAGTAAGCCTGTGGCAATGAAAAACGAGTAAATAAATTTGTCTCGACAGACCCCGCTGGACCGGGTACGGAATATTGGGTTTATGGCCCACATCGACGCCGGTAAAACCACCACCACGGAGCGCATCCTGTTTTACACCGGGGTGACGCACCGCTTGGGCGAAGTGCACGACGGCCAGGCCACGATGGACTGGATGGCCCAGGAACAGGAACGCGGCATCACTATCACCAGTGCGGCCACCACCTGCTACTGGAAGGACCATCGCATCAACATCATCGACACGCCGGGGCACGTGGACTTCACCATTGAAGTGGAGCGGAGCTTGCGGGTGCTGGACGGGGTGGTGGCGGTTTTCGATGCGGTGGGCGGGGTGGAGCCACAGTCTGAGACGGTGTGGCGCCAGGCCGACCGCTATGGCGTACCCCGGCTGGCCTTCATCAACAAGATGGACCGGGTGGGAGCGGATCTGGACCGGTGCCTGAAGATGATGCGGGAGCGCCTCAAGGCCACTCCGGTGCTGGTGCAGCTTCCTCTGGGGGAAGAAGACAAGTTCCAGGGGGTGATCGACCTCATCGACCTGAAGGCTTTCGTCTATGACGAGGGCGGCAAGGGGGTGGATTTTGAGGTGAGAGAGATCCCCCAAGCTTACGAGGAACGGGTGGCCGAGGCCAGAAACGAGATGCTGGAGGTTTTGTCCGAAGTGGATGAAGGCATCATGGAGCGGTACCTGGCCGACGAACCGGTGGAGGACAGCCTGATCAAGGCGGCGTTGCGGCGGGGGACCATCGGCCTGGAAATCGTGCCGGTCCTGTGCGGCTCGGCCTTCAAGAACAAAGGGGTGCAGGCGCTGTTGGACGCGGTGGTGAGCTACCTGCCGTCGCCCCTGGATGTGCCTCCGGTGCAAGGGCTGGACGCCAAAGGCAATGTGGTGGAACGTCCCTGTTCGGATGCGGCGCCGCTGTCGGCCCTGGCCTTCAAGCTGTTGAGCGACCCGTTCATCGGGCATTTGACCTTTCTGAGAATTTATTCCGGGGTGATGGTATCCGGGTCCAGCGTGCTGAACGCCACCAAGGGCGTTAAGGAGCGCATCGGACGGCTCCTGAAGATGCACGCCAACAAGCGGGAAGAGATCAATGAGGCCTATGCCGGGGACATCGTGGCTCTGGTGGGGCTCAAAAACACCACTACCGGCGATACCCTGGCGGATGAGCGGGACCCGGTGGTGCTGGAGACTCTGCATATCCCGCAGCCGGTCATCGATATTGCCATCGAACCCGCCACCAAGGCGGACCAGGATAAGCTGGGCCAGGCCCTGGGCAAGATCGCCGCGGAAGACCCGTCGTTCAGGGTCCACAGCGACACGGACACCGGCCAGACCATCATTTCGGGCATGGGTGAACTCCACCTGGAGATCATCGTGGACCGCCTGATGCGGGAGTTCAAGGTGGACGCCCGGGTGGGCAAGCCCCAGGTGGCCTATCGGGAGACCATTACCGAAGAGGCCAAGGCGGAGGGGAAATTTGTGCGTCAGAGCGGCGGCCGGGGCCAGTACGGGCACGTGGTCCTGATCCTGAAGCCTTTGCCGGCCGGCGACGGCGTGGTTTTTGCCAACAAAATCGTGGGCGGCTCCATTCCCCGGGAATATATAGCTCCGGTGGAAAGGGGCGTGCGGGAGGCCGCGGCCACGGGCATCCTGGGTTACCCCATGGTGGACCTGGAAATCGCCCTGGTGGACGGCTCCTACCACGAAGTGGACTCCTCGGAGCGGTCCTTCCTGATTGCCGGTTCGATAGGCTTCAAAGAAGGCGCCAGGCGAGCCAAGCCGGTGCTCCTGGAGCCCATCATGGACCTGGAAGTGGTAGCCCCGGAAGATTTTGTGGGCGAGGTGATGGGTGAATTGAACGCCCGGCGGGGCCGGGTGACGGGCATGGAGAACCGGGGGTCAACCCAGATTATTCACGGCCAGGTACCTTTGGCCACCATGTTCGGTTATGCCACGACGCTGAGGAGCGCCACCCAGGGACGGGCCACTTTCACCATGCAGTTCGACCATTACGAACCTGTGTCCGCCTCTTTGGCGGATGAGATCTTAGGCCGGCGCCAAGCCCGGGCATGATCCAGCATAATTAGGAGGAAGTCCTCATGGCCAAGAAGAAGTTTGAGCGCAAGAAGCCGCACGTGAATGTAGGGACGATTGGTCATATCGATCATGGCAAGACGACCTTGACCGCGGCCATCACGAAGCATTTGGCCAAGAAGGGTTGGGCGTCCTACATTCCCTTTGACCAGATCGACAAGGCGCCGGAGGAAAAAGAGCGGGGCATCACCATTGCGTTGGCCCACGTGGAGTATGAGACCGCCAACCGGCATTACGCCCACGTGGACTGCCCGGGTCACGCGGACTACATCAAGAACATGATCACCGGGGCGGCCCAGATGGACGGGGCGATTCTGGTGGTGGGGGCGGACGACGGCCCCATGCCCCAGACCCGGGAGCACATTTTGTTGGCCCGGCAGGTGGGGGTGCCGTTCATTGTGGTTTTCCTGAACAAAGTGGACCTGGTGGACGACCCGGAGCTCATCGAGCTGGTGGAACTGGAGCTCAGGGAGCTCTTGAGCAAGTACGATTTTCCCGGCGACGACATTCCCATCATCAAGGGCAGCGCCCTGAAGGCGTTGGAGTCGGATGATTTAAACTCCGAGGCAGTGAAACCCATCTTCGAGCTGATGGAGGCGCTGGACACCTACATTCCGGAGCCGTTGCGGGACGTGGACAAGCCGTTCCTGATGCCCATCGAGGACGTGTTCACGATTTCCGGCCGGGGCACAGTAGTGACGGGCCGTTGCGAGCGAGGCCAGGTCAAGGTGGGCGAGGAAGTGGAGATCGTGGGGTTCGCCCCGACCCAGAAGACGGTGTGCACCGGGGTGGAGATGTTCAGGAAGACGCTGGACTACGGCCAGGCCGGGGACAACGTAGGCTTGCTGCTCCGGGGCATCAAGAAGGACGAAGTGGAGCGGGGCCAGGTAGTGGCCAAGCCCGGGTCGATCATGCCGCACACCAAGTTTAAGGCGGAAGTGTACGTCTTGACCAAGGAGGAAGGCGGGCGGCACACGCCGTTTTTCACGGGCTACCGGCCGCAGTTTTACCTGCGCACCACGGACGTCACGGGGGTGGCCAAGCTGCCCGAGGGCGTGGAGATGGTAATGCCCGGGGACAACGTCCAGATGGAAGTGACCCTGATCACGCCGGTGGCGTTGGAGAAGGAACTGCGTTTTGCCATCCGGGAAGGCGGCCGCACCGTGGGCGCCGGGGTGGTGAGTGAGATCGTGGAATA
>JBKQVS010000055.1:0-5557 GCA_052139855.1 Desulfobaccales bacterium | reverse complement strand
GATCACCTGAGACCCGGCTTCCGCCGCCTCCAGGGCCGCGGTGAGGCCGCTCATGCCTCCCCCGATGACCAGAATTTTGTTATCGGCGTTCACACAAGTCCTCCTTGGGGACGTTGAAGCGATCCAGAGCATCGGCCAAGTCTCGGCTCCGGCCCGGGCCCTGAGACCCACTTTCTCCTTCTATAATACATTGTGAATATGGGTTCAAGGAAAAACGTCGCTCTGGGGGGGATGGTGATGCATCCCGCAAAAAATTGGCCGTGGCTGGCCGGAGGGCCTGAGACCACGGCCAAAAAACAGCCCGGGGCCTCGGAATCACCCGAAGCCCCGGAACCTAGCCGTTTTACTTAATCAGCTGTTTGTAAGGCTCGGTCTCAAATTTCCACTCGTTGGTGTTCTTGTCGTACTGAGAAATGGTGAACACCCTCCACTTGCTGTCATCGATGCTCAGGAAGTCGGAGCGGTAGTAGTAGCCAGGATAACGGCTCTCTTCCCGGAACAGGATGTGGCGCAGGTGGGCCTCACCGGACAGAATCCGGTGATACTGTTCCCAGGCCCGCATCAGTTCGTGCAGGTCTGACGCGGCCAACCGGGTCGCGTCTTCCTTCAGCAGGGTGAGACGCTTCAGGCCTTCCATGAGGCTCGGTTTGTTGGTCATGTACATGGTGGAGCAACCCGCGACATACTCGTCCATCAACTTCTGCAAACGGGTCTGGACCTGTCTGGGCATCAGATAGTTGGGGTTGATCTCCGGGGCGCTGGTGTAATCTTTGTACTTCTCATAGATCTCGAAGGGCAGGTAAATCTCGGCGATGACCTCGTCGATGTTCTGTGCCGCTTCCAGCTTGTCGGCCTTGTGGTCGACGATGAAGGCCAGGGCCCCCTTGGCGGCCATGCGGCCCTCAGCGTGGGACCCGGAGGAGAACTTGTGCCCGGAGGCGCCCACGCCGTCACCGGCGGTGAACAGGCCTTCGACAGTGGTCATGCGGTCATAGCCCCAGAACCAGCTGTCGGGTGCGCCCATGTAGTTCTTGGACGGACCGGAGACCCACAGACCGGCGCAGCCGGCGTGCGAACCGAGCAGATACGGCTCGGAGGGGATGATCTCGGACGGCACCTTGTCGGGCTCCATGTTGAAAGAGGCCCACAGGCAGGCGGCGGAGATGGACATATCCAGGAAGTCTTCCCAAGCTTCGGCTTCCAGATGCTTCAGCTCTTTCTTGCTCAGAACCTCGGCCAGCTTCGCCATGGCCTTGTCAGTATGCATCATGATGGGGCCGCGGCCTTCCCGCATTTCGATCATGGCCGCATGGTTCCGCAGGCAGGTACCCGGGGAATCAGCGTAACCGGGGTATTCTTTCTTGACCCGGTCCCAGTTCCTGGCCATGTAATCTTCGCCGTAAGCGTTGGTGGCCTGGGCCTTGAAGAACAGGAACCAGGCGCCGACCGGGCCGTAACCGTCTTTAAACCGGGCCGGGACGAAACGGTTTTCCATCAACACCATCTTGGCGCCGATTTCGGCGGGCATAGCATAGGTGGAGCCGGCGTTCCATACGGGGTACCAGGCACGACCCTGGCCTTCACCCACCGACCGGGGCCGGAAGACGTTGACCACACCGCCGCAGGCGATGATCATGGCCTTGCATTTGAAGACGTAGGTCTTGTGCTCACGCACGCTGAAACCCACGGCCCCGCAAACGCGGTTGCTGTTGTTCTTGTCGGTCAACAGCTTCACGATGAAAACCCGCTCATAGATGTTGTCCATCCCCAGGGCGTTCTTGGCGGCTTCGGCCACGATCACCTTGTAGGACTCACCGTTGATCATGCACTGCCAACGGCCGGAGCGGACGCACTTACCGCCGTCTTTCAGCAAAGGCAGGCCTTCGTCTCTGGCGACCTGGCCGTCCACGGTGTGGCCTTCGTTGTCTTTCTGCCAGATGGGCAGGCCCCAATCCTGGAAGTCATGCACGGTCTGGTCGACGTGGGCGCCCACGCTGTAGACCAAGTCTTCCCGGATGATGCCCATGAGGTCGGTGCGGACCATATTCACATAGTCAGCTATTTTGTTTTCCGAACCGATGTAGGTGTTGATGGCCGACAGACCCATGGCTACCGCACCGGAACGATCCAGGGCGGCTTTGTCAACCAAGGTGACCTTCAGGCCGAGGCCCTTGGCATAAGCCATCGCCTCAACCGCGGCGCCGGTGCAAGCCATGCCGCCGCCCACCAACAGCAGGTCGGTTTCAACGGTGACTACTTCCGGTTTTGCACAAAAAGACCATTTACAAAATTCTCTTTCCAGAGCCATATCTCAATGTCCTCCTTAAATTTTCGCTGCGGTAGAAACTACTCGGCGCGGGCCGGACCGGTGTAAAAACCGGGTTTCTTAAGGTCTGCCGCGGTGGGCATGGTTTTGCCCTTGAAGCAGTCGATGGAACCTTCCGGCGTAGTCCGGATGGGGAACTTGAACCGCTTGATGGTCTTCTGATCCCGGAATTTAATGGTCCACATGATGTTGTCGGTGCCACGCAGCGGGAAGGTGCTGGAACCCAGGGGCATGATGTCCGCATAGTGCCGGACTTCAATGGCTTGCTGGGGGCAGATCTTTACGCAGTTGTAGCATTCCCAGCACTGATCCGGTTCCTGGTTGAAGGCCTTCTTGCTTTCTGCGTTCAGAACCATCAGGTCATTGGGGCAGATGTACTGGCAAGCGGTCTTGTCCAGGGCTTTGCAGCCGTCACATTTTTCCACGATTACAAAACTCGGCATAACGTAAAACCTCCTCTGTAGGGTTAAGCAGTTATCTTTAATATACCTGCATAGCGTGGTGGGAGGCGGAAGCGACTCCCCCTCCCGCCACCTTACTCTGCCTACTTTTTCGCCGGGATGTCCCCGGTGGCGAAGCCGTGCACCTTGACTTCCACTTTCTCGGTCAGGCTCCGGTAGTACTTCCGCAGCACGGTCAGGACTTCGGGGCGGCTGAAGTGATCCGGCACTTCCATGTCCTCGGACAGCATCTTGCGCAGCATGGTGCCGCTGAGCATGAGACGGTCTTCCTTGCCGTGGCAGCAGGTCCGCATGGAAGCCATGCCGTCGCACTTATGGCAATAGAAGGTCCAGTCGATGTTCAGGGGTTTCAGCTCCAGGGCGTCCTTGGGGATCTTGGTGAAGATCTTCTGGGCGTCGAAGGGGCCGTAGTAATCGCCCACCCCGGCATGGTCGCGGCCGACGATCAGGTGGGAGCAGCCGAAGTTCTGGCGGAACACCGCATGGAACAGGGCCTCCCGGGGACCGGCGTAGCGCATATCCAGGGGATAGCCGGACTGGATGCTGGTGTCTTTCACGAAATAGTACTGGGTGAGGACGTTAATGGCCTCGGTGCGCACTTCCGCGGGGATGTCGCCGGGTTTCAGTTTCCCCAGGAGCTGATGGATCAAGATGCCGTCACAGACCTCGATGGCGATCTTGGCCAGGTACTCGTGGGAACGGTGCATAGGGTTCCGGAGCTGCAGGGCGGCAATGGTGTTCCAGCCTTTTTCCTCAAACATCTTCCGGGTTTCCCAGGGCCGCATGTAGAGGCCGGGATACTGTTTCGGGAAGGGACCTTCACTCCAGACCTTGACGGTGCCCGCCAGGTTGACTGCTTCCTGGCCCATGACCATCTGCACGCCCGGATGGTCCATGTCATCGGTGGTGAAGACCTGTTTGCATTCCCATTTTTTATCGATTTTGTACTTCTCGGTGACCTTCATGGTCCCCATCATCTCTTCCGTCTCTTCGTCCACCAGCAGCACTTCCTGGCCGATCTTGATGGAATCGGCTTTGCCCTGGTTGACAGACATGGTGACCGGGATGGGCCAGAAGGTGCCGTCCGTCAGCTTCATCGCATCGCTGCAGGAGCCTTTCCAATCGTCGTGGCCCATGAAGCCGTCCAGGGGCGTGAAGCCGCCGATCCCCATCATGATCAGGTCGGCCGTTTCCCGGGAGGTCATGGTGACTACCGTCAGTTCCTTGGCCCGCTTTTTCTCTTCGGCCACCTGGGCCGGCGAAAGCAGTAAGGGTTTTAATTTTTTCTCTTTACCGTGTGGGTTTACCAAAGCCATCTATTTCCCTCCTCGGGCTTTAAGAGTTTTTTGTCAGAAACGCTAACGTTATGGAATAATGTGAAAAATTTCACATGCCATCCAGATTCTCACAATAAATCATCTCTCAAGGCTTGTCAATAATATTTTTCACGAACTCTTTTTTTTCTCCGAGCTATGAATTTCAGCATCTTACCGGCTCAAACATTAAGACGATATACCGCCGTGGGCTCTTTGCGACCTCGTAACACCACCGCCGGCTCAGGCGTCGCCGCAAACTTCCCCGCCAACTCCCGAAAGGTGCCCTCACTGATCAGGGTGTCGGCTTCCACCTCTTTAGCCAGTTCCTGGAGCCGGGCCGCAACATTGACCGCATCCCCCACCACGGTGAAGTCCATGCGCTTGTGCGAGCCGATGTTGCCCACAATGGCCTCCCCGGTGTTGATGCCGATGCGCATGCCCTGAATGGGCGTCTGGCCCGCGGCTTGCATCTGTTTCAAATGGCGCTGCATGGCCAAAGCGCATTCCACCGCCCGGGTGGCTGCCTGGGGCAGCGGCAGCGGCACCCCGAATACCGCCATCAGGGCATCCCCCACAAACTTGTCCAGGGTCCCCTGATATTTAAACACCAGGTCCACCATCTCGGTAAAGTAGGTGTTGAGCACCTCCACCACGGCCTCTGGGGCCATGGCTTCCGACATGCTGGTAAAATTGCGGATATCGGCAAACAGCACCGTCACCTCCTGGCGCCGCCCCCCCAGGGCCAGCAAGCCCGGGTTCTTCAAAATCTCCTCGCACAACTCCGGACTCACATAACGGGAGAAGGTATCCCGGAGCACGTGCCGTTCCTGGTAGAGACGCAGGCGGCTCCGCAGCGACGCTTCATGGCTGGCCTCTTCCATGGCAATTTCTTTGAGGAGGTTTTTGAGCTCCGGATCGTCGGTCTCCTGGGACAGGGACAGGTAACTCTTCCGGGCCTCGGTTTCGTGGGCGATGGCCAGTTCGATAGCCTGAATGATATTTAGTTCGGGTTTGGACTCCTCGTCGAGTTGGGGCTGCTCGGTTGCCATATCTTCCTTGGGAGGCTGTTACGGCCAGGTCTGCCGGCTCTGGCTCCTGGCGCATTAAGAATTATATCACAATCTTTTTCTGTGGGAAGGATAAGCTGCGCCATGATCCAAATTTATTCCACCTGAGCGGTCAGAAATATGTGGGGCGCTGCGCGCACTCCCCCGCCAGACCTGTTCAGTCTTTACTGAAAGCTGATAGCTGACTGCTGAAGGCTGCATTTTCATAAAAAACTTCCACCAAGTAAAGCCCTTGCGGCGGCGCTGTGGGTCCGGCCAGATGCCGGGCGCCGCTCTCCAGCAACTCCGCCATGATCGTCGCCGGCGCCTTCCCCCGCCCCACCTCCGCCATGGTCCCCACCAGGCTCCGCACCATGCCCCTTAAAAATCCGGTGGCGTTTATGGTGA
>JBKQVS010000054.1:0-10704 GCA_052139855.1 Desulfobaccales bacterium | reverse complement strand
ACATTTGATCACGGTGAATGAACAGAGGATTCTCCTGGACTGCGGCCTGTATGAAGGCAAGCGCGACGAGGCCCGGCGCCGCAACCGGGAATTGCCCTTCGCGGCCAGGACGGTTGATATGATGGTCTTGTCTCACGCCCATATCGACCATTCGGGCAATATCCCCAACCTGGTGAAACACGGTTTCCGGGGCAAGGTGGTCTGCACCGAGGCCACGGCGGACCTGTGCCGCTATATGCTCCCGGACAGCGGCCATATCCAAGAGGAAGACGTGGAATACGTCAACCGGCATCGCGCCAGAAATGGCGAGCCCCCGGTCGACCCCATCTACACCCGCGAGGACGCGGTCCAGAGTCTGCGCAACTTTGAGGGGATCGGCTATGACCAGCCGTACCAGTTGGCGCCGGGCGTCACCCTGACCCTTTACGATGCCGGGCACGTGCTGGGTTCGGCCATCGTCGCCCTGGATTTCCAGGCCGAGAACCGGCGGCTGGTCTACACCGGCGACCTCGGGCGGCCCCAGGCGCCGCTGCTGCGCGACCCAACCGTGCTGCCGGCCGCCGATGCCCTCATCATCGAGAGCACCTACGGCGGCCGGACCCACCCGCCCCGGGAAGACTCCGAGGCGCGTCTCAAAGAGACCATCCAACGCACCGCCAAACGCGGCGGCAAGGTCATCATCCCGTCCTTTGCGGTGGAGCGCACCCAATTTTTGGTCTTTCTGCTGCACAAGCTCTACGAAAAAGGCTTGCTGCCCGACATCCCCATCTACGTGGACAGTCCGCTGGCGGTGGATGTCACCGAGGTGTTTCGCCGCCACACGGATTACTTCGATGACGCCACCCAGAATTATCTGGCCAAGTTGGGCCCCGAGGGCGATATTTTCGGCTTCCATCGGCTGCAATACATCCGGGACGTGGAGGAGTCCAAGAAACTCCACACGAAAAGAGGCCCCTGCGTGATCATCAGCGCCTCGGGCATGGCCGAGGCCGGGCGCATCCAACACCATTTAAAGAACAATATTGAGGACCGGCGCAATACGATCCTGATCGTGGGATGGCAGGCCCCCAACACCCTGGGCCGCCGCCTGGTGGAACAGGCCCCGGTGGTGAGGATCTTCGGGGTGGAATACCACCGGCAAGCCGAAGTGGTGACCTTAAACGGCTTCAGCAACCATGCCGACGAGCCGGGTCTGTTGGGTTGGGCGCAGGGGTTCAAGCCGCCCCCGAAGCGGACCTTTGTGGTGCACGGCGATCCGGACGCGGCCGAGGAACTGGCCACCCGGCTGCGCCGGGATTTGGGTTTTCCGGAAGTGATGATCCCATCCCTGCACCAGACGGTGGAAATCTAGAGGTCTGGCGCATATCTCCATAAAGTGAGCAGTGAGCAGTAAGAAGGCAGTTTATTAATCATGGCAAGGGAGCCCTTGCATTTTTTATGAACGTGCACATAATCTAGGGTAGAAAGCTTGCCCTATGGCCAAGCCGCTCTTGGCGCCGTTATGGCCGCCATTGATCTGAATATCTGACCGGAGATCCTGAGTCCCGACAATTCACCTGCCGTAGTGAAGAAGGAGGGGGTATGATGCGACTACTGCCGATAATCCTGGGTTTTATGCTCGTGGCGGGGAACGGCACCACGGCCCTGGCGGCGAGCGCCAAGGCCACGGCGCTACGGCAGGCCAACGGGCTGACCGCTTTCACCCCGCCGGAAAAATTCCTGGCCGAAAATTTTGTGGCCGATGAAATGAACCCCGGGTTCATTTTCGGGGCGGTGAAGGCCTTTGCCGCGGCCCGGAAATGCCCTACGACCTGGCTCATGGAGGCGGGGGAGAAGAACCGTCCGGCCGGGGCAGGCAGCGAGGGGACGCCGGTGGAGTCCACCCTCTACCTTGAAGAGGACTGCCCGAACCAGGTGGTCTACTATGTCTTCGTCGACCATAGCGGCTTTACGCCCCAGCAATGGTATGACTACCGGTATAAATTCCACGGGCAGACCAAGACGGAACCGGAGTATGGCCCGACTAAATCCAAACTGGAAAAGGCCTGCACCGCGGGGTGCGGGGTGGGGGCCGAACTGCGGTTCATCCAGAAGAACGGGGAACTGGTGGGCAAATCTCCGGAAGAAGTCCTGCGGAGCGATCTCCACTATGCCCCGATCTATGATCTGAACCGGCAGCAGAAAATCGCTCCATAGGCCGGCCGTTTCGGAAGATTTATGGCACGAAGAACCAAGGTGGGCGCGGCCCAGAAGCTGACCGGTTACGGGGTGTTAGCGGCGCTGGGCCTGATCATCGCCGGGCTGCTGGTCACGCAGTCGCGGTTTAACCCCGCGGTGATCGTGGCCCTGCGGGCCCCGGCGCTGAAGGGCCGGACCCAGGCCGCGGCGGGCCGGGCGCAAGCGGCCACGGCGGCGCTGATTCCCGAGGTCCAGGGCTTTACCCCTTTGGCCCCCATGGAGAGCTACAACCGGGATAACCTGTCCGACAAGATCGACGGCAAGGCCGAGCTCTACCTGCCGGCGGGCTTTAAGGAGATGTCCTGCCGCAGCTTCGGGCTGGGAGCCGGGGGCGAGACGCATGTGGACGTCTATCTCTACGATATGGGTTCAGCCCAGAATGCCTATGCGGTGTTCAGCGGCCAACGCCGTCCCGGTTCCCCCAGCAGTTCGCTGACCGCCAATGCCTACGCCACGAGCAATGCCCTGTTCTTCACCCAGGGGCGGTTTTACGTGGAGATCGTGGCCGACCGGGCCGGGGGGACGCTGCAAAAGTCCCTGGAGGCTTACGCCACGGCGCTCCTGGCCAAGCTTCCCGCCGCGGGTAAAACCAAGAACCAGGCCGAACTCTTTCCCAAAGAAGGACTGGCGCTGGACAGCGTGCGCCTGAACGCGTCCGACACGTTCGGCCTGGAGGGTTTGAACAACGTGCTGACGGGGGAATACAGCCTGAAGGACGGCCAAGCCACGGCATTTATGGCGGAGCGCGATACGCCGCAGCAGGCCCAGGCAGAGGCCAAGCGTTACCTGGATTTTCTGGCGGCCAACGGTTACCAGAAAGTTCAGGCGCCGGCGCACACCGGAGACATCCCGGTGCTGGTCCTGGACAACTCGTTTGAGATAGTCTTTGTGGAAGGGCGGACGCTGGCCGGGGTGCACGACGCGACCTCGCTGGCGGCGGCGCTGGATCTGGCCACCAAAGTGCGAGCCGGGCTCAAGGGGAAGCCGTGAAGCAACCCAAGGACATAGAACAGATAGAGATACGCACCCGGGAGTTGGACCGGCGGGAATTCCTCAAGCGGATGGGGTATGCTTCGGCCGTGGCCCTGGGGGCCTGCGGCCTGGGCCTGGCCCTGTACGACCCCAAAGGCCCGGGACCGGGCGAGGGACGGAAGGCGTTGACCGGGTTGGGGGATTACGCCCGGCGGGCCGCGACCGCGGGGCAGGCGAAGATGGCCATTGTCCGGGGCACGGACCGGAAGGTGATGGTGGAGCGGGGGATAACGGCCCTGGGAGGGATGGAGTCCTTCATCGGCAAGGGCGACCGGGTGCTCATCAAGGTCAACGCGGCGTTTGCCACCCCGGCCTCGCTGGGGGCCACCACCAACCCGGAGCTGCTGGCGGCGGTGGCCGGCCTGTGCTTCAAGGCCGGGGCGGCCCAGGTGCTGGTGACGGACAACCCCATCAACAACCCGGACAGCTGCTTCGAGATCACCGGGCTGGCCGGGGCGGCCAGGAGCGCCGGGGCCCGGATCATCGCGCCGCGGCCGGCTCTGTTCGCGCCCGTCAGCCTGCCCGGGGGCAAACTCATCGAGAACTGGCCGGTGATGGCCGGGGTCTTTCCGGGAGTGAACAAGGTCATTGTAGTCTCCCCGGTGAAGGACCACCAGCGGGCCAGGGCTTCCATGACGCTGAAGAATTTCTACGGGTTTCTGGGGGGGCGGCGCAACGTCTTCCACCAGGACATCAACGGCATCATCACCGAACTGTCGCAGCTGCTCAAGCCCACCCTGTGCGTCCTGGACGGCACGGTGAGCATGATGACCAACGGCCCCACCGGGGGTTCGCTGTCGGACCTGAAGGAGACCGGCACCATGGTGGTGACGACCGACCCCGTGGCGGCGGACGCGGTGGGGGTGGAACTGCTGGGGCGGACGGTGGCCGACGTGCCCTATATTCTGATGGCGGAGAAAGCCGGGGCGGGCACCGCCGATTATAAGCGGCTTAACCCGGTGATGATTAATACTTAAAGACTTAATAAGCGGAGCATTTCATTTTGATCGCCTTTTTTCACGTGAAACGATAAAGGCTAAAGCCCCCCTAACCCCCCTTGGTCAAAGGGAGGAACCTGGCGGCAGGCTTGGGGAAGTCCCCGTTTGAAAAAGGGGATTTAGGGGGATTTCCAAAGAGATTATATAAAGCCGGTGAAGCCGATTTCTTGGTCCGGCTGATAGATTAGGATCACCCCTCATGCGCATTGTCACTGTCCGCCGGATATGTCAAGTCTTCTTTCTGGCGCTATTCCTGTGGTTCTGCATCGCGGCCACCCTGGGCGCGGCCTGGTGGCAGTTGCGGGGCTGGCCGATCAACTGGATTTTGGACCTGGACCCCCTGACGGCCCTGGCCACGGTCCTGGCCACCGGCAGGCTCTATGCGACCCTGGCCTGGTCGTTGGCGGCCATGGTGCTGACCCTGGTGGTGGGGCGGTTCTTCTGCGGCTTTGCCTGCCCGTTGGGGACGATCAACCAGTTTACCGGCTGGCTGGGGCGGCGGGGGCTGGACCCGGCCGGGCGGCTGGAGGCCAATCGCCACCGGGGGCTGCAATCCCTGAAATACTACTTCCTGGCCTTCCTGCTGGTGCTGGCTTTTATGGGCTCGGTGCAGACCGGGATCATTGACCCGCTGCCCCTGGTGCACCGCAGCGTCAACCTGGCCCTGGCCCCCCTGGCGGATAACCGGTTGGGCCTGCTGAGCGACGAGCCGCATTATTACGCCTCGGCCTGGCTGTTGGGGGCGGTGTTCCTGACGGTGGTGGGCCTGAACCTGGTCCTGCCGCGGTTCTTCTGCCGCTTCGCCTGCCCGCTGGGGGCGCTGTTCGGCCTGTTGAGCCGGTTCGCCCCCTGGCGCATCGGCAAGGCCGAGGATAAGTGCGGCGACTGCCGTATCTGCGAACAGTACTGCGAAGGGGCCTGCCGTCCCTCGGGCACCATCATCGGCGGGGAGTGCGTGATGTGCATGAACTGCCTGGACCGCTGCCCGGCAAGCCGGGTCACCTTTGCCGGCAAGGCGTCGGCGGCGGGTGAGGCGGGGTTGCCGGACCTGTCCCGGCGCGGCTTTGTCGCGGCGGGAGCCGGTCTGGTGATGGTATCCCTGTGGGAGGTGGGCGGGCTGGCCGGGGCGGGCCGCGACCCGAGCCTCATCCGTCCTCCCGGGGCCCTGGACGAGGCGCGGTTTCTGACCCGATGCATCCGTTGCGGCCAGTGCATGCGCATCTGCCCGGGCAACATCATCCAGCCGGCGCTGTTGGAGGCCGGGGTGCAGGGCCTGTGGACCCCGGCGGTGAACTTCCGCATCGGCCGCAGCGGCTGCCAGCCCAACTGCATCGCCTGCGGCCAGGTCTGCCCCACCGCGGCCATCCGCCCCTTAAGCCTGGATGAGAAGCAGGGCGCCGGCGAGTTCGCCGATAAGGGACCCATCCGCATTGGCACGGCCTTCGTGGACCGGAGCCGCTGCCTACCCTGGGCCATGGACCGGCCCTGCCTGGTGTGCCATGAATTGTGTCCGGTGAGCCCCAAGGCCATCTTCGTGCGGACCACGTTCGAGACCATCCGGGACGGGCAGGCGGTACCGGCCGGGATTCAGGGGCAGACGGTGATTCTGGATGCCGCGGTCCCCACCGGGGTGAACCTGGCCAGCGGCGACTACTACGTAAGGGGCGCGGGGCAGCCCGAGGCGGCGATGAGGCGTATCACCGGCATGGCCGGGACCAGGCTGAGCCTGGAGCGCCCGCTGGCGGGGGAGGGCCTCCCGGCCAGCGGGGCCCGGGTGGATATCGTGGTGCGCCTGTCGCGGCCGTTCATGGACCCGGCCAGGTGCACCGGCTGCGGCATGTGCGAGCATGAATGCCCGGTATCGGGGCGGCGGGCCATCCGGGTGTACAGTGAAAACGAAAGCCGTTCCGGTCCGGGGCGCATGCTGATTTAGGGTGCAGCCAGGGACTGGCAGTATGGAGTTTGGCAAGAAGTTTTGACCACGTCAGGCAGCCATCATTGCCCCTTTTCCCTTTTTCCCTTTTTCCATTAAGGGGAGGGGAAAGGATGACTCTCTGTAAGGAAGTATTCCTGAAACGCGACTCGAGGAGGAAGTTGCAATGAGTTCGAAGACTAAAGGTACAGACTTTACGCGCCGGGATTTCGTCAAGACTGTGGGACTGGCCGGCATGGCGGTGGCGGGGGCCGGGGTGCCCGGGGTGATGGCGCAGCCGGCGCCGCCGGCCGGGGCGGCACCGGCCGGGACCACGCCCAGGCGGAAACTGGGCAAGACCGGGGTGGAGGTGTCCAGCCTCTGTCTGGGGGGTATGTTCGACACCATCAACAATCAACTGCTTCTGAAGCAGGCAATTAAATGGGGGGTCACCTACTGGGACACGGCCGAATCCTATGGTAACAGCCTGAGCGAAGAGGGGTATGGCCGTTTCTTCGCCCGTAACCCCGAGGCCCGCAAGGAGATCTTCCTGGTCACCAAGGTCCACGAAGCCAAGAACACCGGCGATCTCACCGAGCGGTTGAACAAGTCGTTGAAAAGGCTGCAGACGGACCACGTGGACCTGTTCTTCATCCACGCCATTACCAGCATTGACGACATGAAACCGGCCCTCAAGGACTGGGCCGCGGAGATGAAAAAGGCCGGCAAGATCAAGTTCTTCGGTTTCAGTTCCCACACCAACATGGCGGAGTGTCTTGCAGGCGCGGCCAAACTGGACTGGATCGACGCGGTGATGTTTTCCTACAATTTCCGGGTCATGAATGACCCCAAGTTGAAGGAGGCCATGAGCGCCTGCGAGAAGGCCGGAGTCGGGTTGGTGGCCATGAAGAGCATGGCCGGCGGGCCGGGGGAGCCGAAGGTCGGCAGCACGGCCAAGCTGGAGATGGCTGATCGCTTCCTGAAGCGGGGCTTCACGGATAAGCAGGCCAAGCTTAAGATGATATGGGAAAACCCCCAAATCGCCAGCATCTGCTCCCAGATGCCTAACCTGACCGTCCTCTCGTCCAACGTGGCCGCGGCCCGGGATCAGGCCAAACTGGCCCGGGAGGAGTTCGAATCCTTGCGGCAGTATGCCCTGGAGACCCAGGCGGACTACTGCGCCGGCTGCGGCAAAATCTGCCAGGAGGCGGTGGGCGGGGCCGTGCCGGTGAACGAAGTCATGCGCTGCCTGATGTACCACCGGTACTATGGGGAGCCGGAGCTGGCCAAGCTGACCTTCGCGGGGCTGGACGAGGCGGTGCGACAGGGGTTGACCGCGGTGGACTATTCCCGGGCGGAGGAGGTCTGCCCGCAGCGGCTGGCCATCGCCCAGCTCATGCGCCAGGCGGCGGAGATATTGGCCTGAGGCGGCGCCATCAACCCGGCAGATGAACCAGGGGGGATGATCAATAATTGATCATCCCCCCTTTTGGTTTTGGCGTTAGGGGAGATATCGGCGCGGCGGGGGCGGCGGGGCTGGACGCGCACCTTGACAAACGGAATAATGGTCTAACGTTTACATTAATAATCAAAGAATTGCCATCGGCCTGAGAAGGATGCGATGAAACGGATTCACCTGGCGCAGCACGCCACCTGGAGCAGGTTGGGCGCGGCCCTGATCGGCAGGATCCGGGGCCCGGGGGGATCAGATCAGTTCATGGGGCAGGTTTTTGACTATGCCGTTGATTCATTATCTGCCGGACAATAAGGAAGTTGAGGCGGAGGAGGGTGAAACCATCCTGCAGGCCGCGGCGAGAACCGGGCTGGCCATGACGCACTTTTGCGGCGGCAACGCCCGCTGCTCCACCTGCAGGGTGGTTATCCTGAAGGGTCTGGAGAATTGCGCCCCCAGGAACCCGGATGAGGAGGCCATCGCGGCAATGCTGAGGTTTGAGCCGGAGGTCCGCCTGGCCTGCCAGACCCGGGTAACCGGCAACGTAAAACTGCGGCGGCTGGTAACCGATACCAGAGACGTGGATGTAAAGAGCCTGTATGTCAAGGGGGCCGAGCCGTGTCCCATCGGGATCGAACAGTACATCATCATTCTGTTTGCCGATGTGCGGGGATTTACCTCTTTTGCGGAGGCCCTGCTGCCGTACGATGTGATCCATGCCCTTAACCTGTATTTTGAGAAGGCGGGAGAGGTGATCGATCGCCACGGCGGCCGGATCGACAATTACATGGGCGATGGCTTCATGGCCCTGTTCGAGGCCGACGACGCGGCGGAAGGGGCGATACGGGCAGTCAAAACCGGGCTCGAATTGATCGAAGCGGTGCGGGGGCTCGGGCCATATCTCCAGGAGCTTTACGGGGGAAGTTTTGAGATTCGCGTCGGTCTGCATTACGGACAGGTGGTGGCGGGCAAACTCGGGTCGCCGGGAAACAAAAAGATGACGGTCATCGGCGACGCGGTCAACTTTGCCAGCCGCATCGAAGCTGCCAATAAACGGGCGGGGACCCAATTCCTGGTCTCGAAAGACCTTTACCGGCTGGTGAAAAAGAAGGTGCAGGTCGGCAAAACCGCGCACCTCAGCCTGCCCGGCAAGAGCGGCGAGTACACGCTTTATGAGGTGATCGGTCTCCGGGATGGGTCATAACCGCCCGGAGTACCGAGCGCACCCGAGAGCGCGGGAGGTGAGGCCGCCGCAGAAATCATCACAAGGAGGAAGGCATGCGTAAGACGACGATGGGGTGGATAATGGCGGCAGGGCTCATGATTCTCAGCCTGGCGCTGATGGGGTGCGCGGCTATGCAGACCGAGCAGGCCCAGCAAACCAAGACCACGGAACAACTGCTGTCGGCGGCGGGGTTTCAACAGATTTTCCCCACCACGCCCAAGCTGAAAGCGCGTTTGCAGGCCATGCCGCAGAAACAGATTTTCATGGCCAGCCGGGGACCGAAGGTCTTCTATGTGTATGCCGATGCCGCGGGGTGCGGCTGCATCTATGCGGGCAACCAGCAGCAATACCAGGCATATCAGAACCTGGCGGCCCAATACAAGATGGCGGCGATGCAGGCTCAGGCGGCCGAGATGAATGAAGCCGCATCGATGGAATGGGGCGAATGGGGCGAAGCGGGGCCGTGGTTTTATTGATGTAGGCCAGTCGCGACAAAGATTGGGGTGCGGCAACAGGGGGCAGGCCCGGGCTTGCTCCCTGAGGAGCGTAGCTTTGGGCTCGGGTTGAAGCCCGGGCTCGATATGTAGCTCACTGCTTTCAAGAGTAGTTTACTGATTGAGGTAACCTGGGTCCGCTTGGGCCACCTGAGTGGCAAGGGCGGGCTCAGCCGCGGGTCGCGGGGGCGCGTCCCGGCAGGTGCGCCAATGATACCCAACAGTCAGCTCATATGAATATCTGTCAGCCGGCCCTCTGTTTGAGAAATTAACGACCGCGGTGGGGCGCCATGAGACTCGGGATAAAATCCTTATTCAAACTGTTTGCGGGAGCCTGGATTTTTTTGTGGTGTACGGGGATAATCTTTTCCCAAGGCCAGGCACTCGGCGCTCCGGATGATCTGCAGCGCCAATTAGCCGCGGGAGAGATCATTGTCACTACGAAAGAAGACCCCGGCACCTCTCTTAAACGGGGCGAGATGACCGGGGTTATTAATGCTTCCCCGGAAATCGTCTGGCAGGTGATTACTGATGTGAATAATTTTAAGTATTTCATGCCCCGAACTCTGATTAGTATGGCGGTGGCGCCGGAGAAGATTCCCTTGATATTGCAAAGGCTACCGAGCCGGGCTGAGGAAGTGGAGGCAATACTCGGCCCTATCCCCGCGGACCCGGCCAGGTATCGTATCCCCGGCGGAAAATATTGTGTATATCTTTATAGCAATTTGGAATTTCCCTGGCCGTGCAGCAACCGATGGTACATCATTAAGGGGCTGGATGATGAGACAAAGGCGGCCCAGCATCGTTACCACAGTTCTTGGTCGCTCGTAACCGGTAACCTGCGGGAGAATTCCGGGGAATGGATATTGGAACCCTTCGGCACTGCTAAAACCAAGGCCATTTATCGGCTTTGTACCGATCCCGGCGGCGATATTCCCGGGTTCCTGGTCAAGCAAGGGACTTGCAGCACCATGCCCTTAATCATTAAAGCGGTCAGGGAACGGGCTGCCAAGCTGGGTGAGCCCAAACAGCCATAATGACTCATCGCCGGCGAACCTTTTTCCCGGTCCCGGAGCACTCCTTCCCGGCGGCGGCGGGGTTCGGTCAGGGGGTGAAAAGCGGTTTTCCGGGAGACCGGGTGAAATTGGGAGAGGTCCAGGCAATGGGTAGCAAGACAGCCACGCGCCGGAGACGGGCTCCGTCCTGCTCGCCATTGGGAAGATCTGCCACTCCGAGATCGGGGCCGGGCTGACTTTGCCCTCAAGCAGTTAAGCGGCCAAGAGAGGGTAGATCAGAAGAAGTTTGAGAAGCGATGAACAATTGATTGCAATTTCCCGCAGTTGCTATAACTT
>JBKQVS010000053.1:0-23154 GCA_052139855.1 Desulfobaccales bacterium | reverse complement strand
GTCTTGCCGTGGAGGCAGAGCACCAGCGCCGCCATGAAGGCCAGCAGGCCCAGCAGGTAGCGCCAGCGCCCCATTCTGGCCCAACGCCCGCTCCCGGGGCTGGTCTCCGGGGTACCCTGGCCCAACACCTCGAAGCCCTGAATGATGAGGCCAAACAGAAAGAGCAGGGCAATGGGAGCAACGAACGCCGCCAGGAGGTATTCATGCCAGGGAAAAGGGACCGCCGCCCGCACTTCGCTGGCAAACATGGCGTCGAAATCAATCTTCCAGATCAGCGTGAAGATCAGGATGAGGATCTCCACCAGCCCCACCACCACCAGAAAGCTGTTGAAAACGTAGCGTTTTTCCAGGGGATCGTAAAAATTGAAGAATCTGGCCATGGGGAGGTTTCAGTCTTTGGTCTTCGGTTTTCCACCAAAAAAGCTGGGCCGGGCCAGCCCCACCAGCCGGCGCTCCCACCCGTACAGTCCCGCCGCCCAGCATAACAGCGCCGCATCTTCGGCCACCGCGCCCAACCCCACCTGTCTCTGAAAAAACAGGCCGCAGCCGCAGTCGATTTTCAAGCCCCGGGCCATGGTGATGAGAATCACCGCCATAAAGCCGGCCGCCAGCCCGGTCAGGATGATCAGGCTGCTCCGCCGCTTGAACCCCACCACCAGGCAGAGCCCCGCGGTGATCTCCACCCACGGCAGCGCCGCCGCGGTCGCGCCCACCAGGCTCTGGGCCAGCAACTGATAGGCCTGCACGGCTTCGGCAAATTCATAGGGATGCAGGTATTTTTGCAGCCCGGCATAGCAAAAGAGCCCGCCTAACAACACTTCCAGCAGCCGGACCCCAATGAGGCTACGGTTTATCCGCAAGTCTCACTCCCAAAAAGATAGGGGGAAAAGACGAAAAGGGGAAAAGGGGAAAGCGGCTAAGACTTTTATTGGATGCGGCCATATCCGCTACCTTATATATATGCATAGGAAAATCTTATCCAGTGACTTATCGCAAGATGGCATCCGGAACCGGGTCAAGCCGGGCTGGATGAAAAATTGCCTGGTTTTTCCTTTTCCCCCTTTCGCCTTTTCCCCTTTTCCCCTCTTATTTACTCGTATCCGCGGGGTAGCCGGATTCATCCCAGGCCCGGAATCCCTCCATAAAGGCCGTCACCCGCGTAAATCCCAGGGCCTGGAGTTTTTCCGCCACCTTTAAGGACAGGTCGCAACTGACCTGGCCGCAGTAGACCACGATCTCCCGGTCTTTGGCGATACCGGCCATCTGCTCGGCCCCGCCGGCTTCCAGCAAGCTCGGGTAGATATTGCGGGCCTTGGCGATATGCAACTCCGCATACTCGTCCGGCGGCCGGGCGTCAATGAACAGGGCTTGGCCCCCTTGAAACAGGGCGTACGCCTGGGCCAGGTTGACGGACTTGACTCCCTGGAATTCGTGAGCTCGGTGCTGGGCGCGGACTTCCTCGATCTTGGCGCTCAATTCCCCCCGCCAGGACTGGCGCACCAGGGGCCACTGCTGCACCAGCCCAAAGCATGCCGCCACCCCCAGGATAAATCCGGCCCAGGCCAGGTCCTGCCGCCACACCCGGCTCATTGCGGCTGCTTCTCCGCCGGTGCGGTCTGGGCGGGACTCCCCGGGGCGGCGGGCGGCTCGACCTCCGAGGCGGCGAAATGCTTCTGGCCGGCGTAATACAGGGGCATGGGCAGGAAACCTTCATCTTCCTTGTTGAAACCGGCCTCTTTGGTGTTGTGGAAATACCGCCACACCCGTCCATTCGTCAGGTCCACCAGAAAGATCTGTTTGTCGTCGGTCACCATCTGGAACCGGGACCCCAGGGCCTGGGAAGGCAGTTTTGTGAGACTCCCGGGCCCGCCTTTGACCTCTCCGGGGGCCGCTTGGGTCTTCAGGTCCCCGGTAAGCTCCGGGCCCAGCCGGTCATGGCCGTATGGGCTATACAGCCAAAAGACGCTGGCGCCCACCACCCCCGCCAACAAACTGATGATCCCGGTCCACCTCCAACTCCTACCGCGCGCCATCCAACACCTCCGTTGGGCGGATATAGCCGGGTGCGACAACCGGGAGTACCCGGGGGCCGTCAACTCTCCCCCGGCGAGCCCGTGCGCCGCCCGGCCAGGATGTTCAGAGCCGCATTCCGGCCTGCTGGTTGCACCGGAAGTATAACACAATAGTCTCCCCGGGGCTTGCCACCCGGGCCGGAGCAGGTAAAATGAAATGGCTGGAGAAGAGATAACCTTCAGGAACGTTAATGGACATGGTCGCGCCTGCCCCCCCCACCATCACCGCCATCACCTTTGACCTGGGTAACGTCCTGATCAGGGTGGATCACCTGCGCTTCTGCCGGCGCCTGGCCGCCCTCACCGCTTTAACCCCCCGGGAGGTCTATGCCCGGGTCTTTGAATCCAGCCTGGAGCCGGGCTACGATACCGGCCGCATCACTTCCCGGGAGTTCTATCAGCGGGTCACGGCCCATTTCGGGGCCCCCCTCTCCTACGCCCGCTTCCGCGACCTCTGGTGCGACCTCTTCGACCCCATGGAAGGCATGGCGGAACTGGTACAGCACCTGGCCTCCCGCTTCCCGCTGCTCCTGCTGTCCAATACCAACTCCCTGCACTTCGCTTATATCAAGGAGCGCTTTGGGCCTATCCTGCAGCCTTTCCGGGCCTTCGTCCTGTCCTACCGGGTGGGCAGCCGCAAGCCCGAGCCGGCCATCTACCAGTCCCTCATCCGGCAGGCGGGGCGCCCCCCGGAGGAAATCCTCTTCCTGGATGATAAGCTCCCTTTTGTGGAAGCGGCCCGGGGCCAGGGCCTGACCGCCTGGCAGTTTCGCTCGCCGCCGGAGTTGCAGCGGCAGTTGGCCCGCCACCACCTTTGGTAGAGACAGATTTCGGTTTTCGGTTGAAAAACCAGTCAACTTGTCATTCCGAGCGAACAGCTTGAAAATTCCTCTCTCTCAAGCCGGCCCCACCGCATACAAAAAAACCCAGAACCTAATATGCCTTGCCAATGGCTTTATCCAGTTGGGCTTCAAAGACGCGATAATTATAGAGGGCCTGGACAAAATTTAGATCCGCCTGGGAAAATTGCACCTGGGCATCAGTGAACTCAATGATCGTTCCCACCCCCGCCTGGTAGCGCCCCCAGGCCAGGCGCAGGTTTTCCCGGGCCGCCTCCAGGGCCTTCTTCGTGGCCCGGATGAGTTCCCAGCCGGTTTTGACATTTAAGAAGGCCTGGTTCACCTCCTTGGTGACGTTCTGGCGCAGCACTTCGTAATTTTCGAGACTGGCCCGCAATTGCGACTTGTTCTGGTTGACTGTGTAAGTTGTGGCAAAGCCTTCGAATAAGGGGAAGGTCATGACCGCGCCCACATACCAGGTGCTGGGGGCGTTGGCAAAGGGCTGATCGACACTCTGCCAGCCATAGGCCGCGGTGGACGTAAGTGTAGGGAAATACCCGGCCCGGGCCACCTGAATGCCGGCTAGGTTAAGATCCTGTTGGTAGCGGTTTTTTTGAATTTCCGGCCGTCGCTGCAGAGCCTCGCCTTTTAACTCCTCGAGGGACCGCGGCTGTGTCCTCACTTCCAGCACGTCTTCTACCTGGGAATACGGCCAGGTCTTCAAACCCAGGGCGGTCATCAGGGTGACCTGGGCCAGCTTGACATTATTTTTGGCTTGAATGAGATTGGCCTCGGCCTGATACAGGTTGGCCTCGGCCTTGGTAACATCGATCTTGGCCTTTAGGCCCACCTGATAAAACCCCTGAGCCTGCTTCAACAATTCCTGGTTTTGCCGCACCGTCTCTTCCTGGACTTTCTGGGTCCGCTGGGCCGCCAGATAGCCAAAATAGGCGGTGCGGGCGTCCAGCACCACCTGTTGCCGGCTGCCGGCGTAATCCTGCTCCGACTGCCCGAAAGAAGCCCGGGACTCGTCAATCAGACCGGGTGTCTTGCCAAAGTCGTAGATCAGTTGGTTGGCTTGAAACTGATAGAGATAAAAACTTGTCACCCCGAGACCGCCAATACTACCGGCCGTCCCGCTGGCTCCAGAGGTACCGGGTTTGTTAGAATAACCAGGGTAGGCGTTGCCGTAATAATAATTGCCTACAAAATTTACTTGGGGCAAATAGGCGGCCCGGGCCACCCCGATGTTATAGCGGGCCGCCGCCGCCGTTTCCCGGTACTGCTTGATGGCGGGATGTTCCTTCAGGGCCAGGTCAATTGCCTGGTTCAGGCTGAGGCTTCCAGCCGCCTCGGCCGCGCCCGCGGGTCCGGCAGCCCCCCACCCCGACCCCGTGAGGACAATCAGGAGCAAGAACGTCTGGGCCCGCCTGAAATTCTGCCTCATAATGATACTCTGCCACCCCTTCACTGGCGCTGCTTAGGCGGCCCCAATCCCCCCCCCGCCGGCCGCCTCATTCCCGCCTCTTGACCTCAGATGATATCGACCTCGACTCGTTATTGCAAGCCCGCCGGGCCAAAGCCCCCGTTAGTCGAAAACCGTCCCGTTCCTCCCGTCGCCCGGAGGCCGGGAACTTCCGCCCATACCCCTAACCGGGAGGCCTTCGCTTATGAAACTCCGTCGCCTGTTCGAAGGCGTACGCCGCTTGCAGCAGGTCGGCCTCGCCGAATACCGGCCCCATGAGTTGCAGGCCGATGGGCAGGCCCCGGGAAGAAAAGCCGCAGGGCACCGAAATGCCCGGAATCCCGCCCAGGTTGGCCGAAATGGTGAAGATGTCCGACAGATACATGGTCAGCGGGTCATCTACCTTCTCCCCCAAACGGAAGGCCGGGGTGGGCGCCACGGGGGTGGCGATCACCCGGCACTGCCGGAACGCGGCCTCAAAGCCCCGGCGGATCAGGGCTCGCACCTGGGAAGCTTTTTTATAATAGGCCTCATAATAGCCCGCGGATAAGGTGTACGTTCCCAGCATGATGCGCCGCCGCACCTCGGCCCCGAATCCCTGGGCCCGGGTCTGGGCGTACATTTCCAGCAAATTTGTGCCTTCGGCCCTCACCCCGTACTTCACCCCGTCGTAGCGGGCCAGGTTGGAGGAAGCCTCGGCCACCGCCAGGACGTAGTAAGTGGCCACCGCGTACTCGGTGTGGGGCAGGCTCACCTCCACCAGTTCAGCCCCCAGGCCGGTCAGGGCCTGCAAGGCCTTCTCAACCGCGGCCGCAACCTCCGGGTCCAGCCCCTCCCCGAAAAATTCCCGGGGCACCCCGATTTTCATGCCCTTAATCTCCCGGCCCAGCCTTTCCTGGTAATCCGGCACCGGCGCCGGCGCCGAGGTGGAGTCCTTGGGGTCGTGCCCGGCAATGGCCTGGAGCAGGATCGCCGCATCCCGCACTTCTTTGGTGATGGGGCCGATCTGGTCCAGCGAGGAGGCGTAGGCCACCAGCCCGTACCGCGAAACCCGGCCATAGGTCGGCTTCAGGCCCACCACCCCGCACAGCGAGGCGGGCTGCCGGATAGAACCGCCGGTGTCCGAGCCCAGCGAGGCGATGCACAGATCCGCGGCCACCGCCGCCGCCGACCCTCCGGAGGAACCCCCGGGAATATAATCCCGGTTCCAGGGGTTGCGGGAGGGGCCGAAGGCCGAGTTTTCCGTGGAGGAGCCCATGGCGAACTCATCCATGTTGGCCTTGCCCAGAAACACCGCCCCGGCCTGGCGCAGCCGGGCGCAGGCCGTAGCGTCATAGGGCGGAATGAAATTTTCCAGGATACGCGAGCCACAGGTGGTTCTGAGACCCCGGGTGACCATGACGTCTTTGAGGGCCAGCGGGATCCCCGTCAGCGGCGTGGCCTCACCCCGGGCCAGCCTGGCCGCGGCCTCCTGGGCCATGGCCCGGGCCCCGGCCTCGTCCACGGTGATATAGGTGTTGAGTTCGCCGTCCCGCTCCTTGATGCGGGCCAGCATCGCCTCGGTCACCTCCACCGCCGACACCTCGCCCCCGCCCAAAAGAGACGCCAACCGGCTGATACTCAGACTATATAAAGGTTCCGTCATTTAAAACACCTTGGGTTTTTCACCAAAAACCAAAAACGAAAAACCGTCTTTAAATGACCCGGGGCACCACAAAGGCGCCCTCTTCCCGGGCCGGGGCATTTTCCAAAGCGGTATCCCGGGCCAGACCCTCTTTGACCACATCCTCCCGAAAGATGTTAAACATCGGAATTACATGGGCCAGGGGCGGCACCCCTTCGGTATCCAACTCCTGCAACTTTTCCACATAGGCCAGGATGTCATTGAGCTGCCGGGTGAAGACTTCCATCTCTTCGGGCCTAAGGCTTAACCGGGCCAGTTTGGCTACGTGGAGCACTTCCTCTCGAGTCAAGGCCATGGACTTCTCCTCAGTATCGCCGGGCCGGGGCGCGGTCAAGGCCCCGGCAATTTTTCCAACCTTATTATATACTGCAAGGATGAAGTGGGAACCAAGAGAAATCCTCCCCCCGGGATAATCTCTCCTCCGGGAGCAGCCCGGCGCCGCGGCCCGCTTGCCCTCTCCCCCCCATAACTCTGGCCGGATCTTAACAAACCTCCCCTCCAGGCAATCTTTATGGTAAATGAAATAGTTACCCGTTTGGCCCGGAATTTTTGGTATTATGGTGGAAAAACCATTGCCGAATAGATATAGTTAATCATAATATTAATATTTCGGGGGACCTATCCCGGGCGTCGCCTGGCTCTCTCCCGAAATTTAAGGAAATCCGGGCATATTTCGAAACAGGGTAGAGAGGCAGCTGCGGACCCAGGCTCCCATCTTCAAAATTTCGGAGCAACCTTACCCTCCGGCCCCGCCCGGCGAAAGGTTCGGGATAGGGTAACCCCGGGACTGCATGGCCAATCCACCCCTTACGGCCTAAAACCGGTACGTTATAAAAAATAAAAAATGAAAAATAGGGAAAAACTGCACAGGAGATGAACGCCATCTCGGACCACCACCCCTTAAAGGAGATCGCCCGCCAGGTTCGCCTCGACATCGTTGAAATGTTGTTCCGGGCCGGTTCCGGCCACCTGGGCGGCTCGCTGTCGGCCACCGATATCCTGGTGGCGCTCTTTTTCGGCGAGATGCGCACCAAGGCCGGCGACCCCTGCTGGATCGACCGGGACCGTTTCATCCTGTCCAAGGGCCACGGGGCCCCTGCCTATTACGCCATCCTGGCCCGCCTGGGTTATTTTCCCCGGGAAGAGCTCGATACCCTGCGCCAGTTTGGCAGCATCCTCCAGGGCCATCCCGACTCTGGCTGTACCCCGGGGGTGGAGATTCCCACCGGTTCTTTGGGGCAGGGCCTGTCCATCGCCAACGGCCTGGCCCTGGCGGCCCGTCTTAACGGCCACGGCAGCCGCATCTACGCCCTCTTGGGAGACGGCGAAGTCCAGGAAGGCCAGATCTGGGAGGCGGCCATGACCGCGGCCCACTACGGCCTCGACAATCTGGTGGCCATCCTGGATCGGAATCGCCTCCAGATCGACGGTCACACCGCCGAGGTCATGAGCATCGAGCCCATCGCCGACAAGTGGAAGGCCTTCGGCTGGCACACCCTCGAGGTGGACGGCCACGACATCCCTCAGCTCCTGGCGGCCTTTGCGGCCTGCAAGGCGGTCAAGGGGCGGCCCGGCATGATCATCGCCCACACCGTCAAAGGCAAGGGCGTGTCCATCTTCGAAGGCCAGAAGAAATATCACGGCACCACCCCCAACCCCGAGGAATACCAGCAAGCCTTGAAGGAGTTGGGGGGATAATCGCTTTGCGTCTTTGCGTGAGGGTTTTTCCCGCCAGGACGCCAAAATATAATGAGTTGAGGCATAATTTGTCCGCCAAAGAAAGCACTCGAGTCGAATACGGCAAGACCCTGGCCCAGTTGGGGGCCGAAAACCCCCAAATCGTGGTCCTGGACGCCGACCTGTCCGGCTCCACCCAGACCCACCATTTCGCCAAGGTCTTCCACGACCGCTTTTTTAACGTGGGCATCGCCGAGCAGGACCTCATGGGCACCGCCGCCGGCCTGGCCCTGGGAGGCAAAATTCCCTTTGCCAGCACTTTCGCCATGTTTGCCACCGGCCGCGCCTGGGAACAGATCCGCCAGACCATCGCCTATGGCAACCTCAACGTCAAGATCGTCGCCTCCCACGGCGGCATAACCGTGGGGGAAGACGGCGGCTCCCACCAGGCCGTGGAAGACCTGGCCCTGATGCGCATTTTGCCCAACCTGGTGGTCCTGGTCCCCGCCGATGGCCCCGAAACCCGGGCCATGACCCGCTGGGCCGCCGCCTATCGCGGCCCGGTCTACATGCGCACCGGCCGCATGGCCTTGCCCCTGATTTACGACGACACCTACGTCTTTGAGTTGGGACGGGGCTCCCTCCTCCGGGAGGGCGGCGACGTCACCCTCATGGGCATCGGCATCATGGTCCAGGCCTGTTTGGACGCCGCCGCTTTGCTGGCCCAAGATGGCATTGAGGCCCGGGTCGCCAACCTCGGCTGCCTCAAACCCCTGGACTGGGAGTTGGTGGTGGACTCCGCCCGGCGTACCGGGGCCGTGGTCACCGCCGAAGAGCACATGGTTACCGGCGGCCTGGGCAGCGCCGTGAGCGAAATCCTCGCCGAACATTGCCCCGCTCCCCTAAAACGCATCGGCTTGCGAGACACCTTCGGCATGTCGGGGAAACCCGATGATCTCTTGAAACATTACGGTCTGACCGCTAACGATATTAAGCAGGCGGCTTTAAAGGCCATAGCCCGGAAGGCCGGCCACCCGGCCTCCCCGGTCATGGATCACCAAGCCCCCAGTCTGGCGAGGAGGTAAAGTTATCCCCGTGAATCGACCCAAACCAGTGAGAACCCCGAGCCTCGGATGGCTCAGGTCACCCCGGCGGTTAGCCTTGGTCCTTTTGGCCCTGGGGCTGGCGGCGTATTTCCTGCTGCCGGCCTGGGCCGCGCCCCCCGTCTCCAACTATGACTCCCTACGCCTCTACACCGAGGCCCTCTTCGAGGTCTCCCAGAAATATGTCTGGCCTAAGAATGAAGAGGACTTGATCTACGGCTCCCTCAGGGGCATGGTAAGCTCCCTGGATCCGGACTCCTCTTTTCTCTCGGCCAAGGAATACCAAAGCTATCTCCAGGGCCAACCGCACCCCGCGGCCGAAGCCGGCCTGGAGTTGATCGTCAAAGACGGCTTGCTCACCGCGGCCAGCGTCATCGATGGCGGCCCCGCCGCCCGGGCCGGTCTGAAGCCCGGCGATCACATCATCAAGATTAACGGCCAGATGGTGCGCAACCTCACCACCCAGGAGGCCGCCCGCCGCTTCCAGGGCGCCCCCAACACCACGTTTAAGTTGCAGGTGATCCGTAACGGCGAGATCAAACCCCTGGATCTGTCTGTCACCCTCGAACCCCTCGGAGTCAGCACCGTCACCAGCAGCTACCTGGACAACGCCGTCGCTTATCTGCGCATCCGGTATTTCAACGAGGAAACTCCGGTCGAGCTGGCCGCGGCGCTCAACCAGATCAAACAGCATAAACCGCCGGTCAAAGGCATTATCCTGGACCTGCGCAATAACGCCCGAGGCTCCATGGAGGACGCGGTGCGCAGCGCTTCCCTCTTCCTGGGTAACCAGCAGATCCTGCTGGCCAAAGGCCGATCCGCCAAGACCGAGCAATCCTTTACGGGCAAAGACCGGGACCTGGTATTCAAAACCTTGCCCCCCATGGTGGTGCTGGTGGACCAGGGAACCGCCCGGGCCGCGGAGATCATCGCCGCAGCCCTCCGGGATCAGGCCCGCGCCACGTTGCTGGGAGACAAGACTTTGGGCCTGTGCGGCCTTACCAAAACCTTCCCTCTGGAGGATGGCTCCGCCCTGCTGATGACCGTGGCCCAGTGCTATAGTCCCAAGGGAGCAAAAATCCAGGGCAAAGGCCTGGAACCCGAGGTCCCGGGAAAGCCCCAGGCCGCTAAAGAGGGGCAACAGCCCCAGGCCGCTAAAGATCAAGGGAAGGCGCCGGCCCAGGTGAAAGCCCCGGAGCAGGACCCCTGGGTGCAGCAGGCCAAGGACCTGTTGATTTCCGGCAAACCGAAGCCGGCGGCCCAAAACCAACCGGCTTCTTAAGCAAAAATATCAAGCGGGAAGGCTGGCAACCGGGGGGCATGCTCCCCTGCCGGCCTGGCCCACGCATTAAGGTGATAACGGCAGATGAAGTTACGAAAAGCATGGCTTTGGGGTGGCGCGGCCTTGGTCTTGGGCCTTGGCCTCGGTTGGAATTTCGCCGGTCCCGTCGCGGTCTTCGGCCAAAACCCGGTTCCCCCGGGGGTCGGCGGCAGTCTGCAACCCACGCTCTCCCCTACTCCGATCAGCGACGCCAAGCTGAAAGTGCTCGCCCAGGCTCTGGCCCTCATTGAGGAACAGTATGCCGAGCCCAAAACTACCAAAGACCTGGTCTACGGCGCCATCCAGGGCACCTTGGGGACCCTGGACCCCCATTCGTCCTTCATGACCCCGGAAGAATTTCGGGAATTGCAGATCGAAACCAAGGGGCAGTTCAGCGGTATCGGCATCGAAATTGCCTTGAAAGACCACGTCTTGACCGTGGTGTCCCCCATTGAAGGCACCCCGGCCTATCAGGTCGGTATGAAGCCCGGCGACCAGATCGTCAAGATCAACGGCAACCCCACAAAAAACATCACCCTCATGGAAGCCGTGAAGATGATCCGGGGGGCCAAAGGCAGCAAGGTCACCCTCACCATTAACCGGGAGGGCTTCCAACAGCCCAAAGATTTCGTCATCACCCGGGAAATTATTCCCATCCGCAGTGTCAAGGCCCGCATCCTCGACGACGGCATCGGTTACGTCCGGGTCACCCATTTTCAGGATAAAACCGACAGCGATCTCCAGGGCTACCTTAAGAAGATGAAGCAGCGCCTGGTGCCCTTCAAGGGGCTGATCCTTGACCTGCGCAACGATCCCGGCGGGTTGCTGGAACAGGCGGTGCGCGTCTCCGATGAATTTTTGCAATCCGGTCTTATCGTCTACACCGAAGGCCGCAACCGCAACCAGACCATGCGGTTTTACGCCCGGGCCGGCCAGGAAGGCAAGGTTGCCACTATTCCCATGGTGGTGCTCATCAATGAGGGCAGCGCCTCCGCCTCCGAGATTGTCGCCGGCGCCCTCAAAGACCAGAAGCGCGCCCTGATCATGGGCACCAAGAGCTTCGGCAAGGGTTCGGTTCAGACTATCATTCCCCTGGAGGACGGTTCGGCCCTCCGCCTGACCACCGCCCTCTATTTCACCCCCAGCGGCATCACCATTAACGAAAAGGGTATCAACCCCGACGTGGTGGTGGAAGACAAGCCCCTCGCCGACGATAAGCCCCTGCAGAAACTGCGGGACGAACTCCTCTCCCAACACATGCGCCGGGAGGGCCTCACCGATAAGCCCTGGAACCAGCCCATCACCCCGGAGGAATTGGATAAAGATCCTCAGCTGAAGCGAGCCGTCGAGGTGCTCCGCAACTGGCCCCCCAAAAAGCTGGCCCAGCAGCCGGCGCCCCAACCATGACGTCGGTTCCGGCCGAGCAGCCCCTTGTGGCCATCATCGGCCGGGCCAACGTGGGGAAGTCCACCCTTTTCAACCGCCTCACGCGCTCCTCCCAGGCCCTGGTGGCCAATATCCCCGGGGTTACCCGGGATCGGCATTACGCCAGCCTCACCTGGGATGACCACTCCGTCTTGCTGGTAGATACCGGCGGGCTGGTGGGCGGCGAAGAGGATCTGTCCGGCATGGTGCGCCAACAGGCCGAAGCCGCGGTGGATGAGGCTGACGCCATTCTCCTGGTAATGGACGGCCGCCAGGGCCCCCAGGCCGGCGATGCCGAAGTGGTGGATTACCTCCGACGCACCGCCAAGCCCATTCTCCTGGTGGTGAACAAGATCGACCTCCCCACCCTGGAAGACCGCGTGCCGGAGTTCTACCAGTTCGGCCTGGAAAACCTCTACCCCGTGTCGGCCACCCACGGCCTGGGCCTGGGGGGCTTGCTCGAGGCCCTGGGGCGCGTCCTGCCCCTGCCTCGGGAACTCCCCACCCCGGCCCCGGGTATCCGGGTAGCCATCCTGGGACGGCCCAACGTGGGGAAATCCTCCCTGATCAACCATTTTCTGGGAGAGGCGCGCCTCTTGGTGAGCCCCCTGCCCGGCACCACCCGGGACGCCATCGACACCCCTTTTAGCTTCGAAGGGGTGGACTACGTCCTGGTGGACACCGCGGGCCTGCGCCGCCCCAGCCACGTGGACCGCGGTCTCGAGCGCCAGATGGTCCTCAAGACCATCAAGGCCCTGGCCCGGGCCGAAGTCGCGGTGCTCATGCTGGACGCGTCCGAAGGCCTCACCGGCCAGGACCTGCGTATTATCGGCCTCATCGAGGACCAGGGCAAGGGCTGCCTCGTGCTGGTGAACAAGTGGGACCTGGTGCGCCATGACGTCAAAGAGGCCAGAACTCTCCTGGATAAGGCCACCTCGGGGCTGGAGTTCATGGCCTATGCCCCGGTCCTGCCCGTGTCGGTCGCAACCGGCTACAACCTGAGGCGGGTCTTTCCCCTGATCTCGGCGATTCATACCCAGGGCGGCACCCGGGTGAGCACCGGAGAACTCAACCGGCTCCTCAAGACCATTACCGACCGGACCCCCCCGCCCCGCTATCGGGACCGCCCCGTCAAGTTCTTTTACCTCACCCAGCCCGAGGTCCAGCCTCCCACCTTCGTCGCCTTCGTCAACCAGCCCCAGGGGGTGCCGGACCACTACCGCCGCTTTTTGGTAAAACAGCTCCGGGAGAAGCTGGGTCTCTCCTACGCCCCGCTGCGCCTCCTGCTCAAAGGCCGACAGCGCCGGACCCCGGGGCCGAAATAACCCGCCCCCGCGACCGGGCCGTTGGCCCCTGCCCAGTTCACTGATTATGACCAGATGACGTATGACGTGGAACAGACAAGGGCCGAAACTTTGCAGTTTCGGCCCTTTAAAAAAGACTACGTCCCAATCTTATTCTAGACCCAGCCTACTCCGACTTGGGTTTCTTTTTGGGTTTGACCGCCTTGTGGGGCTCGGGACAATCCACCGTAGCCTTACAGGTGGTCTGCCCTGGAGCTTTGAGGGGCGGGCATTCGATCTTGACCTGGCAGACGCCGCCGCTCGTGGTCGCCGGGCACAATTGCTGTCCCTGGACCGGTTTCTCTTCCGCTTTGCCTTTGACCTGGGGCTCAGTGGCGTAGCCCACGGTCAGCATCGCCAGGCATAATACCCCCGCGGCCACTCCCACGGCGGCTCCCAGCCGGGTAATCATCCATTTCCGCATATTCTGCATTATTTTTCTCCCTCTCAGGGCTTCTGGTCACTCGTTGCCATCATGCCCGGCCTCTGCAGCGGATCCTAAGGCTCGACCAACTGGAAATTGCTGAAGGCCACGGTATTACTTCCTTCCGGTCCCGAAGCCACTTTAAAGCCAACCAGGCTGCCACCCTGAGGCGGCTGTCCGGAGAAGCTGATCACCTCTTTGCCATTAATCGAGACGGTGGCTTTGTTGCCTTTGGTCACCACCTTGACCTGGTTCTCGGCGCCCTCGCCTTTCTTGATGGCGTCGGACTCGCGCCAGGCCACCGGCAACAGGTAACGACCGTTTACATTGCGTTGGACGCCAAACCAGCCCTCAACGTTAATCAAAACCGCATAATATTCGTTGTAGTCTTTGGCCCAAAAGACCAGGCCGCTGCCCCAGGTGGGGGCCGGAGCCTTGACATAGCTCAGGGCGAAAGTGGCCTCCATGTCATTAGGGAAAACGTTGGCCTGGTTCAGGATGGTCTGGGTGGTGTTCTTCTCGGGAGTGATGATAAGCTTCCCGTCTTTGACGTCCATGATGGGACCGGGAGCCCCCCAGGAGGGATCCAGGGAAGTGAACTTGTCCTCAAAAAGCACCTTACCGGCCAGACTGACGGTCACCGCCAGCAATACCACCGCCATCGCCATCGCCAGAGTTGTCATCTTCCGCTTCATAACCAGAGTCTCCTTTGGATAAAAAAATATTTGCTCAAGAAGATAATCAGGCCTGGCGGCTTGTCAACTGAGGAAATCATGAGATCAGCCGCATAATTGACTGAATGAGGCGAGGCGCCGAGAACCACCGGAACCTCCCCCCTGGGCTCAAGACCTGCCTGGCCCCTTTATCGACACCCGGGAGGTGGGCAAAAGCGCTGCCGGATAGGGGATTTCCTGCTGGAAGTCACGCGGCGGTAAGACGACAGAGAAAAACCATGCTTCTCCAGAACCTCCCCCGGATTGCCCGGCGGTTATGGAGTCGGCTTTCGGAAGGCGAAACAGGCTACCGCTTATTTTACCACACGCAACGCCGGTCGGCAGCCCGGATTTAACTCCTGGCTGTTCATCTTGCCTTGCTTCAGGGCGTTTTTGACCCGGACGCCGTTAATGAGAAAATAGGCAATTACCGCCCTTTCCCAGGCGGGGCCGGGTTCAAACTGTTCCATGCGCGATTTAAAATGGTTGAGGAGGGCGGTCAGGTCGGTTTCTTCGTAGGCCAGTACCCGGTCGGCAATATGTTCAATGGTTTCAGCGATCATTAAAGATATTCCCTCTGTCTTCCGATTATATACTAGTTGACGTTTGTTTCCTTGTATCTTTGTATATTGCCAAAATAAAGTCAAGGAAAAAACCTAAAAATCCCCTATTCTTCTAACATACTAATAACCCTAACTAATTTGTCTGCCTCCGCCGCCAGAATCGCCTCCCCCTGGGCCGCACTCGCCGCCCCCGGGTTGCCCCACACCCCCCCGGGCCAGTGGCGTCTCTTGTCCCTCACCAAAACGTATTTGGGAAACCGCGGCCATTCCTCCGGGGCGGTGCCTTTAACCAGGTCAGGGTGCGCCGCCATCATGATGGCCGTCTCCACCTCCCCGGCATGGGAGTCGCCCCGGGTCTGCACCAGGCCCGGTTGCTCGCTTAAAACCTCCCGGAGCATATCCAGCAGGTTGACCACCGCGATCTTCACCGCCGGCAGCTCCGCCAGCAGATGTTCCGCGGTCTCCAAGATGGCGCTCATGTGGGTGCCGCCCGCGTGGCCGCTGATGAACACCAGATTGCGCCAGCCGTGCCGGTGAAATTCCCGGCCCAGATCCAGGAGCAGGGCCCGCAAGGCGTCCCCGGAAATGCTCACCGTCCCCGGGTGTTCCCGGGTGGAGCGGCACATGCCGTAAAACAGCGGCGGCGCCACCACCACCGGGCGGAGCTTGGCCGCCCGCCGGGCCACCTCCAGGGCGTGAAAGGTGTCCGTGCCCAGGGGCAGGTGCGGCCCATGCTCCTCCACCGACCCTATGGGCAGGATCACCGTCTGGGTTTGCTGCCCCAGGGCCTCGAACCCCGGCATGGTCAGGTCTTGCCAGTTAGTCATGGGCGCCCGCGCTCCTTTTCTTCCAGACCGTCACTCATAAGCCTTTGCCCACCCCCAAACCATGATAAATTCCTGATGGCCCTACTCCCAACCTTGAACTTTGAACTTTATTGATTTTACCACGCCTCGGCGGGAACCCGTCCCTAAAATTCCCGCTCGGCCGAATTTTCTCAAAAGCGCAAAATCCCCGGCTCGCCATTCCGTTACGGGCCAATTCCGAAGATTTGTAATTTCGCCACAAAAAACCCCTTGACTACCTTTTCCCCCCTAAGGTATAAAAGGCGAGGTTGTACCAAAAAGCACAAGGAGTCGGGCGTTGGAAATTCCGCAGGCCTTGAGCGATTTCTCGTTTGTTCTCGTCTACCTGGTGGCGGCGGCTCTGTTCGCCATAGGTCCCCTCATCATTGCCAAACTCATTGCCCCACGCAGTTACGGCCGCGCCCGGGGCGACATCTACGAATGCGGCATGCCCACCATCGGCAGCGCCTGGATTCAGGTAGCAGTGATCTATTATCTCTTTGCCTTGCTCTTCCTGGCCTTCGACGTGGATGTGCTCTTTCTCTTCCCGGTCCTCTTGGCCTATGGCAAAGGCTATGTCTGGCGGGACTTCATCGAAGTAACCATCTTTATCGGCATTCTGTCCCTGGTCATTATTTATGCCTGGAGCAGAGGAGTGTTCAGTTGGAAACGAAAACCGGCGAACCCCTGATCCATCTGGGAGTCCTGGAAGAGGCCCTCAACCTGGCCCGGGCCAATTCCCTGTGGCCCCTGACCTTCGGCCTGGCCTGCTGCGCCATCGAAATGATGGCCGCCGGCGCCGCCCGGTTCGATCTGGACCGCTTCGGGGCCGGGGTCTTCCGCCCCTCTCCCCGGCAGTGCGACCTGATGATCGTGGCCGGCACCATCTCCAAGAAAATGGCCCCCGCGGTCATCCGCCTCTATGAGCAGATGCCTGCCCCCAAGTGGGTCATGGCTATGGGTAATTGCGCCATTTCCGGTGGCCCCTTTTATTACCCCACCCAGTACGCCATCGTACCCGGCGCCGACCTCATCATCCCCGTGGACGTCTATGTTCCCGGCTGCCCGCCCCGTCCGGAGACTTTGATCGAAGGCATCCTCCTCCTGGAAGAGAAAATCACGAAACGGGGCCGTCTCAGGAAGTTTAGAGATGCTAAAGGATAACCTCACCAAAGCGCTGGCCCCTTTGAAGCTCGACAAGGTGGCCGAGGGCGATTACGCCAAGACCGGATACCATCTGGAGGTCGCGGCCCTGCCGGCCCAAATGCCCGACGTGGCCCAGGCCATGCTGGCCGCCGGCTGCTTCCTGGAATCCTTTACCGCGGTGGACCTTATCGAGTCCTTCGACCTGGTGTACCACTTCGCCAACTTCGACGAACTCTGCCGCACCGCGGTCCACGTGCCCCTCGGCAAGAAGAAAGGCATGCCCACCATCTCCCACATCTACCCGGGAGCCGACTGGTATGAACGCGAGGTCTTCGACCTCTTCGGCATCCATTTCTTCAATCACCCCAACCTGAAGCGGCTCTTGCTGCCGGAAGATGCCGATTTCCATCCCTTACTGAAAGATTTCGGAGCGTCCCAGGGCGATGATTGAGCTATTAGGAATCGAAGAAAAGACCTATACCCTGAACCTGGGTCCGCAGCACCCCAGCACCCATGGCGTCCTCCGGGTGCTCTTGGAGATGGACGGCGAGTTCATCCTCAAGGCGGAGCCGGTCATCGGGTACGGCCACCGCGGCCACGAGCACATGGCCGAGAATCGCAACTACACGCAATTCCTGCCTAACCTGGGCCGCCTGGATTACCTCCACGCCCTGGCCTATAACCAATGCTACTGCATGGCGGTGGAGAAGCTCCTGGAGATCAAGGTCCCGGAACGGGCCGAGTTCATCCGCGTGATGACCTGCGAACTCAACCGCATCTCATCCCACCTGCTCTGGTTCGGCGCCTACCTCATGGACCTGGGGGCCTTCACTCCCTTTCTCTACTGCTTCGACGACCGGGAACATATCCTCGACCTCCTGGACGGCCTCACCGGGTCCCGCCTGACCTACTGTTTCTTCCGCTTCGGCGGGGTGCCCGCCGACATCGACGCCGACTTCGTCGCCGGCTGCCGCGCCTTCGTCAGCCGCCTGCGCAGCCGCTGGGATGACTATAACAACCTGGTGACCAAAAACGTCATCTTCATCAACCGCACCCGGGACGTGGGCATCATCACCCGGGACCAGTGCGTCAAGTATGGCATCACCGGCCCCAACCTCCGGGGCAGCGGCATCTCCTACGATATCCGCAAAAGTGAACCCTATTCCGCCTACCCCGAGTTCGATTTCGAGATTCCCATCGGGGCCAAGGGCGACATCTACGACCGCTATATCGTGCGCCTGGCCGAGATGGAGCAGAGCCTGCGCATCATCGAGCAGGCCTGCAATAAGCTCCCCGAAGGCCCCATCATGGCCGAAAAGGTGCCCAAACGCATCAAGCCCCCGGTTGGCGAGGTCTACCAGGCCGTGGAAACCGCCCGGGGCGAATTCGGTATGTACATCGTCAGTCAGGGAGACGTGAAACCCTACCGGATCAAGCTCCGGACCCCGTCTTTTGCCAACATGAGCATCTTCCCGGAAATGGCCCAGGACAATCTGGTGGCCGACCTGGTGGCCAACCTGGGCTCCATTGACGTGGTCATCCCGGAAATTGACCGTTAAGTACAGGAACGAGCGCGAACTATGGAACTTGTGGCGCATTTCTTAGGCAGCGAAGGGGCCCGGATGATCGTGGGCCTGATCGGGGTCATCGCCCTGGTCTCGGTGAACGCCTTGTTTCTCATCTGGATGGAGCGGAAAGTCTCGGCCCACATGCAGCTCCGCCCCGGTCCCATGGAGGTAGGCTACCACGGCGCCGTCCAGACCGTGGCCGACGCCATTAAACTCATGGGCAAGGAGCTCATCACTCCCGATGAAGTTGACAAGCCCATTTATTGGCTGGCCCCCATCGTCATCTTCCTGCCGGTGCTGCTCTCCTTCCTGGTCATTCCTTTTTCTTCCACCTGGATCATCAGGGACATGAACGTGGGCATCGTCCTGATCCTGGGCTTCTCCACCCTGGCGGTGCTGGCCATCCTCATGGCCGGCTGGTCCTCCAACAACAAGTACGCCGTCTTCGGCGCCATCCGCTCCGTGGCCCAGAACGTGGCCTATGAAATCCCCCTGCTGGTCACGGTCATGAGCATCATCCTCATGGTGGGTTCGTTCAAGCTCTCCGATATCGTGGCCGCCCAGAGCGGCATCTGGTTCGTGTTCGTGCAGCCCCTGGCCTTTATTCTTTATATAATCTGCGCCACCGCCGAAACCAACCGGGCTCCCTTTGACATCCCGGAAGCGGAATCGGAACTGGTGGCCGGCTTCCACACCGAATATACCGGCATGCGCTTCGCCCTCTTCTTCCTGGCGGAATACACCAACATGTTCATCGTCTCCGCGGTGGCCACGGTGCTCTTCCTGGGCGGCTGGCACGGCCCCTTCCTCCCCGGGGTCATCTGGTTCCTCCTCAAGATCTATGCCGTAATCTTCGTGCTCATGTGGTTTCGTTGGACCTTCCCCCGGGTGCGGTTCGACCAGCTGGTCACCTTCGCCTGGAAGATTTTGATTCCCCTGGCCTTTGTCAATCTGCTCATAACTGCCTTTGTGCTTAAACTCAGATGAGGTGGGCCGGTTAGCTGCCGGCATAAAGGTTGCGTAGCGATGATGAGTTATTTTAAAGAGATTGCGGTGGGTTTCTGGAGTCTGCTGGCGGGCATGGCGGTGACCATCCGCTATTTTGTCAAACCCATCGTCACCGTCCAGTACCCCCGGGAAAAGATCCGGATGTCCCCGAGTTATCGCGGCTATCCTCAGTTTATCATCGATCCCGAGACCGCCACCCACAAGTGCATCGCCTGCGAAATGTGCGCCCGTATCTGCCCGTCCCAACTGATCACCGTGGAGGGCACCAAGTTTCCGGGTGAAAAGCAGAAGCGAGCCACCAAATACATCCACGAGCATCAATACTGCAGTCTCTGCGGCCTCTGCGTCGAAGTCTGCCCCACCACGGCCCTGGAGTTCTCCCCGGTTTACCGCCTGGTGGGCTTTAACCGGGAAGACTTTGTCATCGATCACCTGACCTTGCTGCAAGCGCGCCAGAAGGCGGCCGGAGTCCCCGTCACGCCCGTCCCCACGGCTGAGGACATCGCCGCCGCCATCGCTGCTGAGGCCGCGGCCAAAGAAGCCAAAGAAAAAGCAGCCAAAGCGCAAGCTGAGGCGAAAAAGGCAGCCGAGGCTAAAGCGGCCCCCGCCAAAGAGGACAAAGAATGAACCCTGTCAGCGCCTGGTTGACTCCCCAGACTGCGGCCACCGCCGCCTTTGTGATGGTCATCGGACTCACCATCCTGGGCGCCCTCATCGCGGTGGGAGCCCGGAATATCTTCCACAATGTCCTGGGGCTCTGTCTGTCACTGTTCGGTGTGGCCGGTATCTTTCTCTTTCTCAACAGCCCCTTTGTCGCCCTGATGGAAATTCTCATCTATGTGGGGGCCATCTGCATCGCCATCTGTTTCGCCGTCATGCTGTCCCAGCCCCTCTATCTGCCCCCGCCGCCCCGTAACAAGGTCAAGGTCCTGGGAGCCGCCGCGGGCGCCGGCGCCATCTTCGTTTTTCTGGGACTGTTGTTGAAGAAAACCCAGTGGACCGCGGCCCCCGAACGGAGCGCCGACTGGTCCGTCACCACCATAGGCCATTACCTCCTGACCAGTTACGCCTTGATCTTTGAACTAGTTTCGCTGCTGCTGCTGGTGGCCATGCTGGGCGCCATCGTCACCGCCCGGGGCGGCCGCGGCAAGCCTTAATCGAGGGTTTGAAATGCTGCTGTTTAACCAATTGCAGACTTACCTCTACCTGGCCCTGGTGCTCTTTGTCATCGGCCTCTATGGGGTCCTGGCCCGGCGCTCGCTTATCGCCATCCTCATTTCCGTGGAGCTGATCCTGAACGCCGCCAGCATTAATTTCATGGCCTTCAACCGCTTCCTGGCGCCCCACCCGGCCGTTGGACAGGTCATCACCCTGTTCATCATGGCCGTGGCCGCCGCCGAAGCCGCCATCGCCTTGAGCATCATCGTGGCCGTGTATCGCAAGCTCAAATCCATCAACGTCGAACACGCCACCGAGCTAAGGGGTTGATCATGTGCACCTCTGATCCGATTCTCTTGGGTTGTTTGCTCACGGTCTTCTTGCCGTTGTCGGCCTTCGCCCTCATTATGATTTTCACCCGGGATAATCACAAGCTGTCCCTGGCCATCTCTTTGGTGGCCTCCACCATCCCCCTGATTATCGCCTGGACCTTTTTCTTCAAGCTGGGCGGCCGCGACCCCATCATCTACAATTTTGACTGGCTGGTCTCCGACCTCGTCAAGGTGCCCTTCGGCTTCCTCCTCGACCCCACCAGCCTGGTGATGTTCGTCATCGTGGCCACCATTAGCTGGCTGGTCCAGGTCTACTCCATCGGCTACATGGCGGGAGACCCCGGCTTCGGCCGGTTTTACGCCGACCTGTCCCTCTTTGCCCTGGCCATGCTCACCCTGGTGATCAGTAGCGGCCTCCTGCAGCTCTACATCGCCTGGGAGCTGGTGGGGCTGGCCTCCTATCTCCTCATCGGCTTCTGGTACGAGAAATTCTCCGCCTCCGAAGCCGGCAAAAAGGCCTTTGTGGTCACCCGCTTCGGAGATATCGGCTTCTTCATGGGCCTGGTCTTCCTCACCATCTTTTACGGCAGCCTGGACATCGCCACGGTGAACAGCGCCGCGGTGGCCAAGTCCATGCCCCCCTGGCTCATCACCACCTCGGGCCTGCTGATCTTCTGCGGCATCATGGGCAAGAGCGCCCAGTTCCCGCTCCACGTCTGGCTGCCCGACGCCATGGAAGGTCCCACCCCGGTCTCGGCCCTGCTCCATTCCGCCACCATGGTGGCCGCCGGCGTCTACCTCATGACCCGGATCTTCCCGTTCTTTGCCGCGTCCGCCACCACCATGACCGTCATCCTGGCCCTCGCCACCATCACCCTGGTGCTGTCATCCACCATCGGCATGGTGGCCACGGACATCAAGCAGGTCTGGGCCTATTCTACCATCAGCCAACTGGGCTTCATGGCCATGGGCCTGTCCGCCGCGGCCCTGGCCTCCGGCACCCTCTTCGCCGGCTACTACCACCTGACCACCCACGCCGCCTTCAAGGCCCTCTTGTTCCTGTGCTCCGGCGTCTTCATCCATCATTTCGGCACTAATGACTTCTTTACCATGGCCACCCAGGGGGGGCGCAAGCTGCTCATCCCCATGACCTGTATCACCATCGCCGCTCTGGCCCTGGCCGGTATCTTCCCTTTCGCCGGGTTCTTCAGCAAGGAGCTGATCCTCACCGCCCTGGCCCATCTGGACAACAAGCTCTGGCTGGCCATGGGCCTCTTCGGCGCCTTCCTCACCGCCTACTACTCCTTCCGGGTGATCTTCGTCATGCTGTTCCCCAAAGACCCGGAAGCCTATGCCAAGGTCCCCGGTCATGTGGTCCCCGTTGAGGAGCCGGAAGCCCACGGTCATGCGGATGACGCCCATGCTCACGGCCACGACGAGCACCATGGGGTGCCCTGGGTCATGGCCTTCCCCCTCATCGTCCTGGCCGGCTTCACCATCATCCTGGGTTTCTGCGAACCCTATCTCCAGAAGCTGCTCCTGGGGGAAGTGCACCACCACGCCATGAATTATTTCCTCCTGGTGGCCGCGGTCAGTTGCGCCGTGGGCGGTATCGCGGTGGCCTGGCTCGATTGGGGCCGCAAGGACGCCAAATGTGTCGGCTTCATCAGTAAGGTGCCCGCTCTGCAAACCTTCTTCATCCAGAAATGGTATATGGACCACTTCTGGCGCTGGTTCCTGAACCGCTTTATCTATGGCATCTTTTCCAAGTGGTTCACCTACAACGACCGGCGGGTGGTGGATGGCGGCGTCGACACCGTGGCCTTCTCCACCGTCGGCAGCGGCCGCCTCCTGTCCCTCATTCAAACCGCGTTCTTACAGTATAACCTGCTATTTATGGTACTGGTCCTGGCTGGCGTCGGGATCTATCTCGTCATGGGTCGCTGATATGGTTGAACATGCTGCAACTTTCCCGTATCTGAGCTGTATGCTCCTGTCCCCGTTCGTGGGTCTGCTCATCCTCCTCTGCCTCAAGAATGAGCAGAAGTTCCTCATCCGGGCCGTGGCCGTGACCGCCGGAGGGATCTCCCTCGGGTTGGCCATCTTCACCTTTGTGACCTACGACAAGTCCCTGGGAGGCCTGCAGTTCGTCGAGAAGTACGAGTGGGTCAAGACCTTCGGCATCACCTACTACGTGGGCGTCGAAGGCCTGAACGCCCCCATGCTGCTCTTGACCGGCATCGTCATCTTCACCGGCTGCCTCACCATGTGGGAACTGGAGACCCGCACCAAGGAATATTTCATCTGGATGATGGCTCTGGTCACCGGGGTCTTCGGCGTTTTCATGTCCTACGACATGTTCTTCTTCTTCCTGTTCTATGAGATCGCCGTGGTGCCCATGTACATCCTCATCCTGGTCTGGGGCTCCACCCGCAAAGAATACGCCGCCATGAAGCTCACCTTATACC
>JBKQVS010000052.1:0-16430 GCA_052139855.1 Desulfobaccales bacterium | reverse complement strand
TTAGGTTCGGAGTTTAATCCTGGTTCATAGGCTCCTGCTGGGGAACCAGGGAGATTTTCCGCGCTGTTAGCCCTTAGAACTCCACCAGTTCCCGATTAATCCACTCCCCCAGGGCCTGCAAGGCCCGCGTGACGTAGGCGGCGCCCCGGAGTTTTTTGGGGAGGCGGCCCTCTAAGGGCGAAAACAGGCCGAAGTTGACGTTCATGGGCTGGAAATTTTTCGTTTGGGTGTTGGTGAGGTGGGCGATGAGGGCCCCCAGGGCGGTCTCCCGGGGCGGGGTGATGAGCGGGCGGGACATGCCCTGGCGGGCGGCGTTGATCCCGGCGAGGAGCCCCATGGCGGCGGATTCCACATAGCCCTCCACGCCGGAGATCTGCCCCGCCAGAAAGAGGTGGGGGTATTGAATGAAATTGAGGTACGGCGACAAGAGACCCGGGGAATGGATGAAGGTGTTGCGGTGGATGGAGCCCAGGCGCACGAATTCGGCGTGGGCCAGCCCGGGGATGAGGCGGAAGACCCCCTCCTGCTCGCCGTACTTCAGCTTGGTCTGGAAGCCCACCAGGTTGTAGAGCGTGCCTTCCCGGTTTTCGGCCCGGAGCTGGACCACCGCAAAGGGCTGGCGGCCGGTGTGGGGGTCGGTCAGGCCCACGGGTTTTAAGGGGCCGAACAAGAGCGTACGAAATCCCCGGGCCGCCATGATTTCCACGGGGAGGCAGCCCTCGAAGTAGCGGGGCTCCTCAAAGGGGCGTAAAGGCACCTGCTCGGCGGCCATCAGGGCCTCATAGAAGGCGGCGTACTCGGCTTCGGAAAAGGGGCAGTTGAGGTAATCTTCCCCGGCGCCGTAGCGGGAGGCCCGGAAGATTTTGCCCATATCCAGGGAATCCGCCGCGACGATGGGGGCGATGGCATCGTAGAAATGCAGGTGCTCCTGGCCGGTAAGCCGGCCCAAGGCCCGGGCCAGGGGCTCAGAAGTCAGGGGTCCGGTGGCGATGATGGTGGTGGCCTCCGGGTCCGGGGCCGCAACTTCTTCCCGGAGGATTGTTATAAGCGGCTCCGCTTCCAGGGCTCGGGTGATGAAGGCGGCGAACTCCCCCCGGTCCACCGCCAGGGCCTTGCCCGCGGGGACCCGGGTGGCCAGGGCCGCGGCCATGATTAGGGAATCGAGCCGGCGCATCTCCTCCTTGAGAAGCCCCACGGCGGATTCAACCGCGTCGGCCCTCAGCGAGTTACTGCAGACCAACTCCCCCAAAAGCGGCGACTGGTGGGCCGGCGAAAATTTCACCGGCTTCATCTCTAAGAGACGGACCGGAACCCCCCGGCGGGCCGCCTGCCAGGCCGCCTCACTCCCGGCCAGGCCGCCACCGATGATGGTTAAATACCTGTTTTCTGTTTTCCGTTTGCTGTTTTCTGTGGTCATTTTATGTAAGCAGAATTTTAGAGAGGACTAATACTGCCTGAGTATTGCAGCGGGAATCTGCTATTCTGAGTTTGGAATTACTTGAACTAACAGACACAACGAGGTCTTGCTTTTGCTTTTACAGAAAACAGCAAACGGAAAACAGAAAACACTTATTCATTAACGGCCGCGGCGGCCTCCTGGTGGCTGCATTCGTCCCGGGGGCAGATGATCTTCTTGCCTTTCTTCATGAGCCAGGGGTGCTGGCACTGGGGGCAGGGCTGGTCCAGGGGCGGCTGGTTCATGGTGAAATCGCATTTGGGGTAGTTGCTGCAGCCGTAAAAGATTCCCCGGCGGGACCGGCGTTTGGTCAGGTGGCCGCCGCAACCCTGGCGGGGGCAGGGGTGGGCGGCGGCTTCGGCTTCCACATCCTGAGGGACCACCTTTCCCTGGGCATCCCGGGAAAAGTTCTGGGTAAATCTGCATTTGGGGTAGCCGGAGCAGCCCAAAAATTCTCCCAGCCGGCCTTTGCGCACCAGCAGTTCTTTTTTGCACTTGGGGCAGGTGAGCCCGGTGGGCGCGGGCTTGCCCCGGGCCGCCGGGGCCTGGCCGGGCGCTTCTCCCGGGGCGGCGGGGGCGGCCGGTTCCAATCCGCCAAGGGTGATGCGTCCCCGGGCATCCCGGGAGAAGTCCCCGGTGAAGCCGCATTTGGGATAGGCGGCGCAGCCCACGAATTCGCCGTTTTTGCCCCAACGCACCACGAGTTCGCCGGCGCATTCCGGGCAGGTGAGGCCGGTGGGAACGCTCTTCACCTTGCGCATGCCTTTTTTAGCCGCGTCCAGTTCCTGGACAAAGGGGCGGTAAAAATTGCGCATGAGCTGCTGCCAGGGGACCTGGCCTTCGGCCACCCGGTCAAGTTCGTCCTCCATGCCGGCGGTGAATTTGGGGTCCATGATGTCGGGAAAATTTTCCACCAGGAGATCGCTCACCACCAGTCCCATCTCCATGGGCTTGAGCGCGGTTTTCTCCTTGACCACATAGAGGCGGTCCTGGAGGTTGGAGAGGATGGTGGCGTAGGTGCTGGGGCGGCCGATCCCCTGGACCTCCAGCTCTTTGATGAGGGAGGCCTCGGTGTAGCGAGCGGGAGGCTTGGTGAAGTGCTGCTGGGGGTCAAAATCCCTGAGGTGGAGGACATCGCCGGCGGCCAGGGGCGGGAACTTCTCGGGGCCAGCGACCTCTTCGGTTTCCCGGGACTCCTGGTAAACCGCGGTGAATCCCGGAAATTTCAGAACCGAGGCGGTGGCCCGGAAGAGGTAATCCCCGGCGCTGAGGTCCACGGTGGTCAGGTCAAAGACCGCCGGGGTCATCTGGGAGGCCACGAACCGCCGCCAGATGAGTTCATAGAGGGCCAGCTCATCTTTGCTGAGATGGGGTTTGACGTCCTGGGGCCGGCGCATCACCCCGGTGGGCCGGATGGCTTCGTGGGCCTCCTGGGCGCCCTTGGGGCTTTTGAAGCGGTTGGGGGCGGCGGGGAGGGACTTGGCGCCGTAAGTCTGCCCGATAAAAGTTCGCACCGCGTCCAGGGCCTCGGCCGACACCCGGGTGGAGTCACTGCGCATGTAGGTGATGAGGCCCACGGGGCCTTCGTCCCCCAGTTCTTTGCCTTCGTAGAGCCGCTGGGCCAGGCTCATGGTCTTTTTGGGGGGGAAGCGGAGCTTGCGGTTGGCCTCCATTTGCAGGCTGCTGGTGATGAAGGGCGGGGCCGGGTGGCGCCGCTGGGGCTTGGTGTCGATGGCGGCGACCCGGAACTCGGCGGTGTCCAGGGCATCCAGGATCTTCTCCACCGCCACCACGCTGCCGGGCTTGATATTCTTGTTCTTGTGCTTGACGAGATGGGCTACGAAGGGCGGGGGGGCGCCGGCGTCGAGGCAGGCGTCCAGGGTCCAGTACTCCTCGGGCACGAAGGCCATGATGGCCCGCTCGCGGTCGCACACCAGGCGCAAGGCCACGGACTGCACCCGGCCGGCGCTTAGGCCGGTCTTGACTTTTTGCCACAACAGGGGGCTGATCTGGTAGCCTACCAGGCGGTCCAGGATGCGCCGGGCCTGCTGGGAATCGTAGCGGGGCCGGTTAAGGGCCACCGGGGCGGCCAGGGCCGCTTTGATGGCCTTGGGGGTCAGCTCCAGGAGCAGCACCCGGTGGAAGCGGTGGTTTTTCTCTCCCAGGACCTCGGCGATGTGCCAGGCGATGGCCTCGCCTTCGCGGTCCGGGTCCGGCCCCAGATAGATCTCGGGGATGTCGGCCGCGGCTTTCTTCAACTCCTGGATAACCTTGGCCTTTCCCAGGATGGTGACGTATTTGGGGGCAAATTCGCGCTCCAGGTCAACCCCCAGCTCGTTTTTGGGCAGGTCCTTGATGTGGCCTTTGCTGGAGACCACCTGGAAGTCGGCGCCCAGGTATTTTTGCAGGGTTTTCGCCTTGGTGGGCGATTCCACGATGAGCAATGATTTCGGCATAGGCTAGGTTATATACATTTTTAATGTTGCGGGGTCAATCGGGATGGCCTTTTTCGGGCCGCAGGGAAAGCGGCGATGGCATTTTTTGGGGCACCAGTCGCGTTTGGTGCGTCAATGGGCGGTTTTTCCGGCCGATCTTTAGGGAGGCCCCGAAGATGATCACCGTCTTACCGCTCAGTTCGGCTCTTTGGTTATTCAACGTTAATCCGTACCGCCATGAGGCTATAAGGGTATCAAAAAACATTGCACGGCACTTGTGTCAAATTTGCCGACGGATCATATTAATGAAAACCCTTATGGGCCATTAATATGATCCCTGCTATTTTCGGCGGCGTTGATATGGTCCGGTGAAGTCTCAATTCCCCAGGATATAGCACTTGCCCGGCAGCTCCTGGACCAGGCCCTGGAGTTCCAGGAGGGTGAGGCGGGCCAGGACCTCATGGACGGGGAGGCGGGCGGCCTGGACGAGTTCCTCCAGTTGCAGCGGCTCGGAGCCCAAGAGCGGCAGCAGGGGGTCCTCCGGGGCCGGGCGGGTGAGCCCCGGGGCTTCGGCCACCCGGCCGGTGGGGGCGGCGGGGGCGAACAGGGAGCCGGGGGCCTGGCGCAGGGCGGGGAGTTCGGCCAGGATATCCTCCACGTCCTGGACCAGCTTGGCGCCTTCCTGGATGAGGCGGTGCGGGCCGGCGCTGGTGGGGGAGTCGATGGGGCCGGGGACCGCAAAGACTTCCCGGCCCTGGTCCAGGGCGTAGCGCACCGTGATGGCGGTGCCGCTTTTGACCCCGGCTTCGATCACGACCAGCCCCAGGGCCAGGCCGCTGATAATGCGGTTGCGGATGGGGAAATTGCGGGCCTCGGGGGGCGTGCCCAGGGGAAACTCGCTGATGAGCGCCCCGTGTTCCGGGATTTCCTGGTAAAGCTTGAGATTTTCCGGCGGGTAGACCACATCCAGGCCGCAGCCCAGCACCGCCAGGGTGCGGCCGCTCATCTCCAGGGCGCCCTGGTGGGCGGCGGTGTCGATGCCCCGGGCCAGGCCGCTCACCACGGTGACGCCCCGGGCGGCCAAGGCCCCGGCCAGACGGCGGCCCGCCTTGAGCCCGTAATAGGAAGCGGACCGGGTCCCGACGATGGCCACCGCCAGGTGATCGGCGGGGGCCAGGGTCCCCTTGATGAAGAGAAACGGCGGCGGATAGGGAATCAGCTTCAGAGCGGGGGGGAAGGGGGGGTCATCCTGGGTGACCATCTGGACCCCGTGGGCCGTGAGCTGGGCCAGGCGCGCTTCCAGCTTATCCCAGTCCCGGAAACGGACCATGGCCTGGGCCATGGCCGGGGTGATGCCCTTGACGGCTACCAGGTCGGCAAAGGTGGCTTTAAAGACCGCGGCGGGGCCGGAAAAGCGCTGGAGCAGGCGCTGAGCCAGAACTAGCCCCACCCCGGGAATGCTCCGGAGGGCCAGCCAGGGGAGTTTGTCGGTCATAGCTTCTTTCACAGCTTTCCTTTGCTTTGAAATGGCCGTCTCGTTCCGGTTCTATTCGATTTAGGAGTGGAGTACAAGGAAAAAGCTGAGGGGGAGGCTGGAGCTTGGTGCAGCCGCGGCGGCGCCAGTTCGGGGATGCGGCGCCGCGGCTTGAGGCGGCTGGGCGAAAGGGATCATACATTTTTTCGGAAGATTGATAAGTTTCAGCCATGGCAAGCTAGTGCGCATGGATCTCCCTCCTCAACTTCGGGTTACTCACTTGCGTTCCCACCCTAACTGGAAATCGCGCAGAGGAAACGGGATAGAATTCTCACCGGATACCGATGCACCTGAACAATCTTGACTTTGCACATACAAGATCGCCTGACCTTTCGCAAATAAAACCGAATAGTTGAGCTGGGCAAGACCGGGATCCTGGCAACCTCGGCTGGCCCCGCCCTGGCTGCTCTTTCCGGGCGTTCTCCCGGCATATACAGACATCCCCTACCGTAAGAACCCTATAATCCGGTAGCGAAAATCCAGGTAAGTCCTTATTTTCATAGCGATCCGCATCAATCATATTGTAATCAACAGCATCTTGCGGCGGTTCAAGCCGAATAATTTCTGGTTCGAGGAGGGTTTATGGAATTTATCGGAATCATCACGGGTTTCACAATGGGCATCTATCTCATGGAGATTGTAAGCGGCCATTTAGTCACAAAGAAGATTCTGACTGCGTTGGAACGACATGACTCCCACAAAGAAGGGTGAAAAGACAACAACCACCAGGCCCCTCTTGAGGATCACGTGGGTTAACAAATGGGTGATGGTTTGGGTGATACCCTTTGGCGAATTAGACCTGCATTGGGGCTGAGGCAGGCCGCCATGCTGCAAAAGAGCATTTGGCCAAAAAAGAGAAGGTCTCCCGGTGTTGAAGGCGGGACGGAGGTTCTAAAATCATCTTTCTACTGCGGTGGCAAAGACTGCCGCAAAATCCTGGCCAGGCTGATTGAAGATGGCCAGGTGGCCGATAGGCCATTTCTCTGATCAAGCCCGATAGCCGGAGGGATTTTCAGAATGAAGGCGACCGGATTTTTATGATTGAAGCATTCGGGGCAGAAATAGAGGCTGGGTAGATGCGAGCTTCCTGGAGTGGAGCTCAGATTTTGGGGAAGAGGTTTCTCAAGCCCTATCTGCCTTTGGCGAATTAGGAGGGGCGGATGAAAGCCCTGCTAGCAGTTCTTCTGCTGTTTTCTCTCATCTTCGGGGTCATCGGATTAAATGCTATTTTTCCGACTTCAGCCCCGGCTCCTCAAGCTTCAGTTCAAGAAACCATTAAGAGGCGCAACAGTTCCCCCATCAGCCGCGTCTATTTGGCGGCCCGCATAGCCAAAACCTTGCACCATATGGGCTATCCCACAACATGGACTATGCTTAACGATGTTTATGGAGGTCCCCCTGTCATACTTCTCGAATGCCCCAAGTTTTCTCACAAGGCAATCGCCGGGTTTATCGAGCGCGGCATTTTGGCCGATCTTTATTCCGAGAGTTTTGATCGAGTCGATTTCTTCAACGGCAGCCATACCTGGTCTTATGAACTCAATCAAAGTCACCGGCGGGAGCCTACCAAGGGTAAACTCTATCTTTTCGCCTCCGAATTAACGGCTGTTGAATTTGAACAGGTCAATAGGCAATTTTTTAAGAGTCATGGCTTGACTGCGCCGCCAAAATTATAGACTGGCACCCCACCTAAGGCCTCCAGAGGCCTGCAAAATCCTGGGGATCTGGCGCAACACCCTGGATAGGCTTTTTGAGGAAGGCCGGCTGCCGGTAGTGGACATCAGGAAGCCCGGGGCCATTACGCCTTTTACCGGGTAAACATGAGACGATCCCGGCACCGGTTTGGCAAATTACCGCGCACGATGGCCGCCGGCCGATTGACCTGCCCTCCGAAAACTGATCCACAGGTTAAGTTAGGGTGATGGACCGAAGAGATGCAGGGAGATGAGCAGAAAACGTTATACGCCGGAACAGATCATTGGGAAGCTACGGGAAGCCAAAGTGGCGCTATCTGCTCTATAGATGCCGTTTAGACTCCGTAGGGAAACTCATTGATTGATTTGTTGTCTTAAAAAGTGGCTTGGCAGCCGGTAGGGTTGCGGCTCAGAGTTACTTTTCCCGCCAGACCACCACCAGGCCCAGGCAGAGCCAGAAGGCCTCCCGGATGCGCCGGAGGATGCTAAAGGCGGCGCCCAGATCGAAACCCAGCTTAAAGCCCAGGGCCAAGAGGATGTTGCCGCCCTCCTGGACCCCCATGGCCGCGGGGATGAAAAACCCGAGGGCGGTGAAGAGCATGGCCAGGGCATCGAGGCAGACCGCCAGGCCGGGGCTGATGGGGTGGCCCAGGAGCCAGAAAATCAGGTAGACCTCGACGGAATGGAGCAGCCAACTGGAGAAAAACAGGAAAAAAGCCAGCAGGGCCCGGAAGGGATATTGGCGGTAAAACCGGGACATGGCCGTGTCCAGATCTTCCAAGAAACCCTCCTGATCCTTGAGACAGTGGGGCAGCCAGCCGCGCCGGGAGAGGAAGCGGAAGCTGTTGCCGCAGGGTCCCCGGCGCTGGACCAGGACGAAAATGGTGCCGACGGTGGCCAGGCCCAGGGCGGCGCCGCATAAGAAGAGCATGTGCTTGCCCACTTCGGGCAGGAAGAAGGGGGCCAGGGCCAGGCCGGTAAAGATATAGAGCGCCAGGCTCAGGACCAGGATGCCCTTGTGGATCACCAAGGAGGCGCTGGCCACCTCGAGGGGCACGCCGTCGGCCTGGAGGCGGGAGGCCTTGAAAGGCTCGCCCCCGAGGCTGGCGGTGGGAGTGAGTTGGTTCAGGGATTCGCCGCCGAGACGCAGCCAGAAGAGACGCCCCACCGTGGTCTGGGCCGCGGAGTCCCCCAGGATATATTTCCAGGACCAGGATTCCAGCCAATTGACCACCCCATACGGCAGCAGAAGCAGCGGCCAGTACCATCCGACCTGCCAGAGATAATGCCCCAGGGTATCCCAGCCGACTTCATTGAGAATCCAGACGAAGAAAATCGCGGCAATGGACAGGAGAATGAGGTTGAGGATGCGCACCGAGTAGATATCCTTCTGGCCCGGGGGAGCGGGAGAGGAGCAAGCCGGATAATGGCGATTATCCTAGTATGATACCAGAGTGCGGCGAATCAAGGAAGGGGTTCGACGCCCGGCTCTTCCACGGCGACCGCCTTGGGGCTGCGGCGCATGAGGAAGACCAGGGGCAACAGGCAGAGAAAGACGATGGTGAAGAACCAGTAATCGTCGCAGAAGGCCAGCATTTTGGCCTGGCGCAGCATTTCCTGATAGAGCCCGGCCATGGCCTCGGGGGCACTCCACCAGTCCCAGTTGGTCCCCAAATCCGGCAGGGCCTGGGAAAGGCGATGCTGCCAGTCGGTAAAGGGCTGGGCCAAGGGGGTGAGGTGCTCCACCAGGCGGCCCTGATGGAACTGGCTGCGCCGGGCCAGGAGGGTGGTGGCGGTGGCGATGCCGAAGGACCCCCCCAAATTGCGCATGAGGTTGAAGATGCCGGTGGCGTTGCCCATTTTTTCCTGGGAGATGCGGGACATGGTGAGGGTGGTGAGGGAGACGAAGGTGGCGCCGAGGCCAAAGCCCTGGACGAACCGGGGCCACCAGGCGTGATAAAAATCAATGGTGGTGGTGTACTGGCTCATCAGGTAAACGGCATAGGCGTTGATAATGAGACCGACAAAGACTATTTTGCGGCTGTCCATCACCATGGTGAGCCGTCCCACCACGGGCATGATCATCAGGGAGCCGATGCCTCCGAAGGCCAGGGCCCAGCCGGCCAGGGTGGCGTCGTAGCCCATGAGGGTCTGGAGAAAGAGGGGCAGCAGCATGATGCTGCCGTAGAGGACAAACCCGAAAAAGAACATGATGGTCACCCCAGAGGCGTAATTGCGCTCCTTGAAGAGGCGGAGGTCCACCACCGGGTCCCTGGTTTTGAGCTCATGATAGATCAGGACAGCTAATCCCACCACGGCGATGATGGCCAGGCGGGTGATGAAGGCGGAAGAGAACCAGTCGTCGCGCTCGCCTTTGTCCAGCACCACCTGGAGGGCCCCCAGGCCCACGACCAAGAGTCCCAGGCCCCAGTAGTCGATGCTGCCGGCCCGCTGGCGCCGGATGTAATCCGGGTCGAAGATGAAGAGCCAGGTGAGAATCAGGGACAAGAGGCCGATGGGCAGGTTGATGTAGAAGGCCCAGCGCCAGGTGAGGTTGTCGGTGACCCAGCCCCCCATGACCGGCCCCACAATAGGGGCGATGATCACCCCGATGCCCCAAATGGCCATGGCCATGCCCCGCTCCTGCACCGGGAAGGTTTCCAGGAGAATAGCCTGGGAGATGGGCTGGAGGGCGCCGCCGCCGACGCCCTGGATGATGCGGAAGACGATGAGCATCCCCAGACTGGTGGCCATGCCGCACAACATGGAACTGACGGTGAACAGGGCGATGCAGAGAATCAGAAAGCGCTTGCGGCCGAAGAGGGCCGAGAGCCAGCCGGTGATGGGCAGGATGACGGCGTTGGAGACCAGATAGGCGGTCAGGATCCAGGTGGTTTCGTCCTCGGAGGAGGCCAGGCTGCCGGCGATGTGGGGCAGGGCGACGTTGACCACGGTGGTGTCGACGATTTCCATGAAGGTGCCGGCCATCACCGCGATGGTGACCAGCCACTTGTTGACCGGGACCGGGGAATCGTTATTAGGAGTGGTCATCTCGGGTGCACTCACGGATGAATCCGGGCAATAACTTGGAGGCCCAAGGGATTACCCCGGTTTTGCCGGCGCATGGCGGGGTTGCGGCAGACGTCATGGGGTCCGGCGATCCGGGAGACGGACAAGGGGCCACCTGGCTTATTTATGGGACAACCGCCCCTCGGGCCCCAACAGCCGTTTGCCGGTGCGTTCCCGGGTGTCCACGGTAACCTCGGTGGACATCCCCAGGCGCAGGGGGTGGTTGGCAGGAAAGGGCGGAATCAGGGTGATTTTGACCGGGATGCGCTGGACCACCTTGACCCAGTTGCCGGTGGCGTTCTCCGGGGGCAGGAGGGAAAAGGCCGAGCCGGTGCCGGCCATGATGGAGTCCACCCTGCCGGTGAATTTGACCCCGGGGTAGGTGTCCACCAGTACCCTGGCGGGCTGGCCGATATACATGTGGTCGAGTTCCGTTTCTTTGTAGTTGGCCTGGACCCACAACTGGGACGTGCCGAGAGCCACCAGCATCATCAAGGGCTGTCCCGGCTTGACCCAGTTGCCCACTTCCACCTGCCGCCTGGTGATGTAGCCCTCGATCTGGGCGGTGACCTTGGTATAGCCTAAGTTGAGGCGGGCCTGCTCCAGTCTGGCTTTGGCTTCCTTGATGGCCGGTTGTTCGTCCAGGGGGATGTCGGTGGACCCGCCGATGGCGGCCAGGGACTCGTGCAATTCCCGCTGGGCTTTGGTCACTTCCGCCTGGTTGACCCGGTAGCGGGTTTCCACCTGGTCCAGGGTCTGTTTGGGGATGGTGCGGCGCTCAAAGAGGCTGGTATAGCGGGCTTTATCGAGGCCGGCCATCTTGAAATTGGCTTCGGCCTGGGGGACCCGGGTTTTGGCGGTGGAGACGCGGACATAAGCCTGGGCCAGTTCCTGGCGCAGGCGGCCCAGGTTGCCCTCTTCTTTGGCCACCGCGATTTCAAAGTCCTGGGGCTCGAGGGTCGCCAGGACCTGGCCGGGAGTGACGTGCTGGTTGTCATCCACCAGAATTTTGGCCACCCGCCCCTCCACCCGGGCCGAAATGACTCCCACATAGCCGGCTACATAGGCGTCATCGGTGCTGACGAAGATGTGGATGTGCCGCCAGTAGGCGACCCCGGCCCCGACCATGAGGAGGACCAGACCCAAGATACCGATGCGGATGAGAAGTTTACGGGACATGGTGCGGCTGGTTCTCCTGGGGGAGGAGCTCATTGATGCCGCCGACGGCCCAGAGCATCTGGGCCTTGGACATCTGATGGTCGTACACGGCGGTCCAGTAATTGACCCGGGTCCTGGTCAAGAGGGTATCGGCGTCGATGACGTCGGTGGCGGTTCCCACGCTTTCCTTATACCGCTCTTCGTTGAGGCGCAGGTTTTCCTCGCCCTGGGTCACCGCAGTCTCCGTGGTCCTGATCCGATCCACGGTCTCTTTGATCTTCAGGTAGGCGTTCTGGACATCGAGTTGGACCTGCTCATTCATATCCTTGTGCTGCTCCTGCAGTTGCTGCACCTTGAGCTTGGCCTGGGAGAGGGCGGCCTTGGTGTCCAACCCCGAGAAGATGTTCCAGTTCATGCCGAAAATGAGGAACCACTGGTTATCGTGCAGCAGACTATTGTTGACTTGATAGAAATGCCCCCCCTGGACGCCAAACTGGGGAAAGAACTGGGCCCGGGTCTCGACCACCGTCTTTTCCTGTTGATGGATGCGCTCGGTGGAGGCCTTGAGATCGCTCCGCTGCTTCAAGGCCAGGTCCGTGGCATCCCCCAGGGTCCAGGCTTTGAGGTCGACTTTCTCATCCTTGAGGACGGTCGGGGCGGTTACGGGGAGCATCAGGACCTTGTTCAGGGTGGACCGGATATCAATAAAGTCGGTTTCGGCCACGATGAGGTTCTGCTGGGCGTCGGCCAGGGAGACCTTGGCCTGGAGCACGTCATTCATGGTGACGACGCCAAATTGATACTGGTCCTGGGCAATGCGGAGATGCTCCTTGAGGTCAACCACCGTCTGCTTGGCCACTTCCACCATTTTTTGGGCGCGCAGGGTCTTAAAATACCCCTGGGCCACCGTCAGGAAGACATCATCCCGGGTCTGGGCCGTGTCCAGCAGGCTGGCCTGCTGTCCTTTGATGGCCGCCATATATTTGGACGGGGTGCCCCAGAAGTCGAAGACCAACTGGTTCACGGTGGTCTGGGTGGTCCAGAAGTTCTTGTTGGTCTGGGGAAAGCTGGCGCCGGCGGGAAGGCCCGGTATGCCCCCTCCGAATTTAAACTTCAGGGGATCATCGTAAATGGTTTGGTTCACCTGGGTTTGGACCTGGGGCAGCAGTCCTGATCGGGCCCGGACCACCTGTTCGCCGGCGATGAGGGACTGGAGGCGGCTGATCTGCAAATTGGGGTTGGCCTTCCAGGCCAGCCGCAGGGCCTCTTTCAAATCCAGGTGGAGGCCCGGGGGGTCGGCGGCCATGCCGGAGACGGCCGCTGCACTCCAGATGATCAGCACCAAGCCGAGCATCCGCCAAAGGTTTTTGGCCGTCATAGCGCCCTTTCCTCTGCTAAAGATGGCTTTTCCCGGACCAGACCGGAGGAGAGCAAGGTGAGGATAACCGGTAAGGCCTCCTTGGCCGCATCAGCCTGTCCTTCGGTCCTCTGATAGTAGCCGGTGGCCCGGATCAACCCCCGGATCAGGAAGGTGAGGAGGCGGGGATTGGCGGGAATAAACTGGCCGGCGGCAATGCCTTCGGCAAAAAGGCCGGTTACCAGGGCGACAAATTTCTCTTCCATTTCCTGGTAGCGGTGCCGGAAGCCTTCCTGGGATTCCCCCTTCCCCCGGACCAGTTCCCGGGCATAGATGGGAAACAAGAGCCGCTCCCGGTTGAGATACTCCAGGAGGACCGACACCATGCGGATCAACTTCTCCGGAGGCGTGCCGGGGGCCTTAAGAGAGGCCTCCACGTCCCGGAGGATGTTTTCCCCCACCCGGGTGATGAGGGCCTGGATCAGATCGTCTTTGCTCTGGAAATAGAGATACAGGGTGCCCTTGGCCACTCCGGCGTCGGCGGCGATCTCCTCCATGGTCATGGCTTCCGGGCCGCGCCGCTCCAAGAGCTCCCGGGCCGCGGCCAGGATCTCCCGGGTGCGGAAGGCGGTGACAATCTCCTTCTTGGTGGCTTTTGGGGAGGCTTGCATGATGATAAAATCCGTCACAAGGTGCGTGAAGGCTGCTGTCCGGGATGACCCCACAAATTTTCCCAACAGTCAATCATGAGCTTTGGGCCCACCCGTAATTTATGAAAAACCATTGCAGGGGCGGTGCCCTCACCGCCCCTACGAAAACTTTTCCAGGCAGAGGGCGCCAGGCCCAACTTAATGACTACAGAGTCATTGCAATGACTACTAAGTCAATAATCGGTTTTGGAGCCTTTGTCAAGAAAAACTTGCAAACTCACCCGGCTCGGTTACACTAGAAAATATCCAGGGGGTTTACAGGAGGCGATAATGCACCGTCGAGATTTCGTCAGGTATATGGCTGCCTTAGGCCTGATGACTGGAGCGGGGCGGTTGGTGTTGCCCGAAGAGGTGTGGGCCATGGCCCCTTTGACAACGCCTCAGCCCGTGGTGGCCAAAGTTCAGGGCGCCAATTACGCCCAGATCACCGGGGATGCCATTCAGGCCCTGGGCGGCATGAAAAAGTTCGTCAACCCCGGGGAAGTGGTGGTGGTCAAGCCCAACATGGCCTGGGACCGCACGCCGGAGATGGGCGCCAATGCCAACCCGGCGGTGGTGCGCCAGGTGGTGGAAATGTGCCTCGAGGCCGGGGCCAAACAGGTCAAGGTGCTGGACAACACCTGCCACGATGCCCGGAAGGCTTACGCCAACTCGGGCATCAAAGCGGCGGTGGAAGGCATCAAAGACCCCCGGGCGGTAGTGGAGTACGTGGATGACCGCGGCTTCGTGGAACTCAACATCGAAAAGGCCAAGGCCCTGAAGAAATGGTATTTTTATAAAGAGATTCTGGAAGCCGACCGTTTCATCAACATTCCCATTGCCAAGAATCACTCCGAAGCCCGCCTCACCATGTGCCTGAAGAACATGATGGGGGCCATCGGGGGCTGGCGGGGCCGCATCCACGTGGGCCTGCACCAGAACATCGCGGATATGAACCTGCTGTTGCGCCCCGATCTCCACGTCCTGGACGCCACCCGGATCATGCTGAAAAATGGTCCTTCCGGGGGCAACCTGGCGGACGTGGCGGTGAAAAACCTGGTGTTCGCCGGCACCGACCCCGTGGCCCTGGACTCCATCGGCACCGGCCTCTTCGGCATGAAACCCGACGATCTCGGGTATATCACCAAGGCCCATCAGGCCGGCCGGGGTGAAATGGACCTGAACAAGATCAAGATCCTGTAAGCGGAAAAGCTCAGCTCAGAGACCCGGCTGGCGGTCTCTTGAGACATAACCAGGCACAATGAGGGGGCGGTGGTCTCACCGCCCCTGCCGAGTTTTTGAGATATTGAGAACGGTTGCCAAAAATTCCGCCTTTGCCCTCCTCTCCCCCCGAGGGGAGGGGGCCAGGGTGAGGGGCGCATAAGCAAAAATCTTTGGCAGTGCGTATCCATGGCAAAATCGATGCATAAGCCGAGGGTTTCCTTAACCGGCCGGGCCTGGGCGCGGCTGCGCCGGGTCATTCAGATCCTCTTTCTGGCCCTGTTTGGGTGGCTGTTCCTGAAAGCCGAATTCGCCGGGCAGGCAAACCTGACCTGGCCGGTGGACCTGTTCTTTCGCTTCGATCCCCTGATCCTGGCGGCCCAACTCCTGACCTTCAGCCCCCTGGTGGCCGCACTCTTCTGGTCCCTGGTCATGGTGGCCCTGACCTTCATCCTGGGCCGGTTTTTCTGCGGCTGGGTCTGCCCCATGGGCACGACCCTGGACATTTCCCGCCGGCTGCTCTTGACGCCGCGCCCGGACCGCGGCGTGGCGGCCCGGTGGCGCCGGGGCAAATACTACCTGCTGGTGGGCCTGCTGGTGGGGTCCCTCTTTTCCCTGAACCTGGTGGGGCTGTTCGACCCCCTGTCTCTGCTCTACCGCAGCCTGGCCATCGTCTTTTACCCCGCCTTCGGCTATGGCGTGGAGAAGGCCGGGCTCACCCTGTACCGCCTGGGGCCGCCGATCACCTATGTGAGCGAGCCTATCTATCAATTCTTCAAGGCCACGGTGCTGCCCTTCCGGCCGCTGATCTACCTCATGCCCTTTCTCACCCTGGTGCTCTTTGCCCTGGGGGTGGCGGCGGAGCGGGTGGATCGGCGCTTCTGGTGCCGGGCCCTCTGTCCCCTGGGAGCTTTATACGGCCTCATGGCCCGCTTCTCCCGGCTGAGGCGCCGGCCGGTGGCCCTCTGCCCCGACTGCGGCGACTGCACCCTGGTATGCAAGATGGCTGCGTTTGCCCCGGGGGAGCCGGCCCGTCACGACGCGGCTGAATGCCAGCTCTGCCTCCGTTGCCTGGAAGCCTGCCAGAAAGGGGACCGGGTGAGCTTTACCTGGGCCTCCAAGGCCCCCCGGGCCCCCCTGGACTTAGGCAGGCGGCAGCTCATCACCGCGGTGGCCGCGGGGGCCGTGGCCGTGCCCCTGATCCGCCTGGGTTCCCTGGCCCGGCGGCCCGACGAATTTCTCATCCGGCCCCCGGGGGCCCAAAACGAGGCGGAGTTTCTCTCCCGCTGCATCCGCTGCGGCCAGTGCATGAAGGTCTGCCTGACCAACGGCCTCCAGCCGGTGCTGTGGGAAGCCGGCCTGGAAGGGATCTATACCTCCCGGCTCGTATCGCGGATGGGCTACTGCTCCTACACCTGCAACCTGTGCGGTCAGGTATGCCCCACCGGCGCCATCCCCCGCCTGGAACTGAAGGCCAAACAGGCCATCATCATGGGGACCGCCACCATTAACCGCAGCCGCTGCATCCCCTATAGCGAAGGCGAAGATTGCCTGGTGTGCGAAGAACATTGCCCCGTTTCGCCCAAGGCCATCACCTTCTCCGATCAGGAAGTCGTCAATCTCAAGGCGGAACGGGTGAAAACCAAGCTGCCGGTGGTGATCGCGGACCGCTGCACCGGCTGCGGCCAATGCGAACACGTCTGCCCCGTGGGCGGCGAGTCGGCGATTCGGGTGAAGAGATCGTTGAGGGTGGAGATATGAGGAATTGGGGGAGGGGGCTAAGGGCTTTTTCGTAAGTGGCCCTTACCCCCTCCCCC
>JBKQVS010000051.1:0-19721 GCA_052139855.1 Desulfobaccales bacterium | reverse complement strand
AGCATAGACTTCACCATCCCGGAACCTGATTTGTCTAATCACTATTGGCTGATGGATAATTTGACCGTTCTTGCAGTCCCCGTGCCCCCCTCCGCCATTCTCCTGGGCAGCGGCCTGCTGGGCCTGGTGGGATTAAGGCGATCCCGGCGGATCTAACCGGTCAGGACGCTGAGCCGCCAACCCGGGCAGGGCCGCCATGGCCCTGCCTGTTGCGCGCCTCTGGCCCCTGCCGCATATCCCGCCATCAACCAAACAGTGTCTGAACCCCTGATAATTTTTCGCCATCCGGGCCAAAACGCCTGCCATTCCTCTCCCGCTAAACCCGGAAAGGGTTGGCGCTCTCCCGCCGCTTACCCGTTCAAGAGCATATCCTGCAATTCCCAGGCGTTTTGCGCGGCGAAACCCCCTTCGTCGTTGTCGAAATAGCAGAAAACCTCCCGGCCCTGCCGGCTCCAGGCCGCCATGGCCTCGGCCCAGCCCGCCAGGGTCTGGGTGCTATACTTTCCCTGGTAGGGGCCGCCGGGGCCGTGCAGGCGGATATAGACAAAATCCGCGCTCACCTCCCGGGGGGACAGAAACCCATCCAACTCATAGATGCAGAAGGCCGCGCCGTGCGCGGCCAAAAGCTCCAGGGCCCGGTCATTGATCCAGCTCCGGTCCCTGAACTCCAGGGCAAAACGCCGCCCCGCCGGCAGCGCCGCCAGGAACCCGGCCAGCCGGGCCCCATCAAAATGCCAGCGGGGCGGGAGCTGAAAGAGAATGGGGCCCAGCTTCTCCCCCAAAAAGACGATCCGCTCCAGGAACTGGGCCAGGGAGCCCTCCGGGTCCTTGAGTTTTTTCAGGTGGGTGATGAAGCGGCTGGCCTTGACCGCAAAGATAAACCCCGGCGGCGCGGTCTCCCGCCAGGTCGTCAAGGCCCGCTCCGAGGGCAGCCGGTAGAAGGAATTGTTGATCTCCACCGTGCGGAAGCGGTCGGCGTAATAGGCCAGAAACCGGGGGGCCCTCAGGTCATTGGGATAAAAAGGCCCCCGCCAGTGCTCGTAGTGCCAGCCCGAGGTGCCGACATGGACGGGGGCCCGGGTGTGCATAATTGGGGGTAGAGCCTCAATAACGCAAGATCGCCGCCAGCAGCGCCTCCTCCGGCATTGCGGCGGCCTCCACGGCATAAACCGCCCCGCCGTGCAGCAGGGTCTGGGTGGCGGCCAGGTCCAGGATATCGAAGCTGCCCGGCTGGGCTTCCGGGTAGATCTGAAACTCGCCGGTCCCCGGGTCGTAGTCCCCCCATTGCTGGCGGCCCACCGCCACGAACAGGCACTCCACCCGGCCGTGGTAGGCCGCGGGCACGATCTCCCGGGGGTCGTTGGCGGTTCTGCCGGTGCCGGCCAGTTGACGGTAGCGGGCCGCGGCCTGCTCCTGCGCCCGCTTAAAGTGCGGCTCCACCAGGGCCCAGGCCTGCCGGTGCAGGTCTTCCGAACTCACCCCCTCCGGGTTGCCGGTGACCCCCTCCCCCAGCAGGTGCGGATAGGTGTTGGCCTCCTTGTAGATGGGCAGGAGATACTCCACCCCGGCCAGGACCAACGGGGCCTGTTCCTCCCTGAGGAAGTCTTGCAAACCCTGGTCAATCTGCCGGAAGTACCGCAATATTCTATCTTTCGCATCATCGGCGCTCTGGCCGTGAAACATCGCGGCCCGCTCGCCCCTGGCGCCGCCCGTCCCGACCCCGGTGCGGAATTGCACCTGTTTGACCAGTTCATCGTATTTCAGGGCGTCGGCCAGGCTCTTGGGCATCCCCTCCACATCGTCGATGGCGCTGAGGCCCATACGCGACCCCTCGAACAGCCGCACCGCATTTTGGCTCAGGGCCAGGACGAAAAATTCATCGCCCCCCAGAAAGGTCAGGAGCGGTTTGAGATGAAACCGGTGCGCCACCACCACCAGGGGCTCAAACGCCGTGGGCAGCTGATACAGGCGAAATATGCCCGGAGCGATGAACAGCGCCAGGCCGTCCCGCTTGTCTTTCCAGAACGGGATGGCCCCCAGCAGCCGGCTGACCGGTTCCAGCAGGGACTCCGCCTCCGCCGGGCGCAAGCCGTAGGCCTGCAGGGCTTCCTGGGCCTGGCGGATCAAATTCTTCAGCCGGGTGCGATCCTGCTGATTTTCCGTGGGCAGGCGGTGGGTGGGCATATAGATGGACGCACACGGCGCCTGGGCCGATGCGGTGAGAATTCTTAGCTCATCTCGGGTGAATATTTTCATATTCCCCTCCTTCCATGATAAGTTTGGGGTCTGGGAAGCTCAGGCGCCAAGACACCTCCCGGCGGGTAAAGCGGGTGGAAGCCCCGGCGCCCGGACCGGGATGCGGAGATTTCGCTTTTCCTGGCTTTAGAATTCATCCCGCCGGCGGGATCAGGCGGGCCATACGGATATTTCGGTAACCCGGGCTTCCCGGGCTGCAACTCTCGCCACCCCCGCCGCGCTGGGGGAGGGGGTGGCGATGGCCAGGCCCGGGGCGTCCGCGCCGCGGCGTCCCCCTATTTCGAGAGCCGCACAACCTCCCGGATCATCTGATTGGTATAGCCCCATTCGTTGTCGTACCAGCTAAACACCTTGACCAGGTCGCCGTCCACCACCTGGGTCATGCTGGGGTCGAAAATGGACGCATGCGAATTCATGATGATATCCGAGGACACGATGGGGTCGGTGGCGTATTCCAGGATCTCCTTATAACGGCCTTCCGCCTCTTCCTTGAAAACCTTATTGATCTCTTCCACCGTGGTGGGCCGTGCCGTTACGAACACCAGGTCGGCCAGGGAACCCGAGGGCACCGGACAGCGCACCGCCACCCCGTCGAATTTCCCCTTGAATTGCGGCAGGGTGTTGGTGGTGGCCACCGCCGCCCCGGTGGACGTGGGCACCAGGTTGGCCGCCCCGGCCCGGCCCCGCCGGAATTTCTTGTTGGGTCCGTCCACGATGGCCTGGGAAGAAGTGTACGCGTGGATGGTGGTCATCACCGCTTTTTTGACCCCGATCCGCCGGCCCATGATCTCCACCACCGGGGTGATGCAGTTGGTGGTGCAGGAGGCGCAGGAAATCATCCGGTCGTTGGCCCCCGGCTCGGTGACGCCGTGGACGATACAGCAGACCTGGTCCCCCTTGGGCGGCGCCGACAGCACCGCATACTTGGCCCCCGCCGCCAGATGCTTGCTCAGGCCTTCCGACTGGGTGAACAGCCCGGTGCACTCCAGGGCGATCTCCACCCCCAGGTCTTTCCAGGGCAGCTGGGCCGGGTCTTTGACACTCAAAAATTTGATGGACTTGCCGTTCACCACCAGTTTGTCGCCGCTGATGGCCACGCGGTGCTTATATACGCCGTAAACGGTGTCATAATTCAGCAGGTAGACCAGGTTATCCAGGTCCATGAGGTCGTTGACCGCCACCAGTTCCAACTCGGGCCGGTCCATGACGATCTTGAAAGCCGCCCTCCCAATCCTTCCCATGCCGTTAATCGCTACCTTGGTCATAACCAACCTCCTCCACAAATTTCCTCATGGCCCATTATGCCCCATGTCCTGCCGATACGCAACCGGGCATTTGTCGAATCACTGCCCCACCCCGGGTGGCGCCACGATGGTTAACACCGGACAGGGGGCCTGGCGCACCACTTTTTCGGCCACCGACCCGAAGACCAGCCGCCGCCAGCCCGTCAGCCCGTGGGTGGCGATGACAATGAGGTCCACCTGCTCCTTCTGCGCCATCCGCAGGATTTCCGGGGCTGCCTCCCCCGTGGTCACCAGGTCCCGGGTCCGGACCTCCGGCGATACCTGGTGGGACACCAGTTCCTTCAAAACTTTTTCCGCATGGATGGCCAGTTCCTGCTGATACAGGGGCAGGTCGAAATTGAAGTTCGCCTGCGGGTCGGGGAACGAATGGGGTCCCGGCACCGGCGGAATGGCATGCGCCACGATGAGTTCCGCCCCAAAATGCCGGGCCAGTTCCCCGGCGCGTTTCAAGGCGGTCAAAGCCGGTTCACTGAAGTCGGTAGGACAAAGAATCTTTCTAAAAGGCAACATTCCCGCACCTCTTTCTTCGGTCATTTACCGGTTTTTAATGTAACCACCATCTCCGGGACTTGCAAGCCCGCCCCCGCCCATCCCATCCCGCCGCCCCAACAAATCGCCGCGCTCCTCCCTTGCCAAGGGTGCAGCGGCGCCCTAGATTACAATAAGATGACCGAAGGGACCCCATTGCCGGAAGGAGGCGAGGCTGACCATGGAAGCCAAGGTTGCCCGGATCAACGATCTGCAGGATGGCGACATGCGCGAGGTGCTCGTGGGGCAGACCAAAGTATTACTGGTCCGGCTCAAGGGAAAATTTTACGCCATCGGCGGTGAATGCACCCACTATGGCGGCCCCCTGGCGGAAGGCGCCCTCAGCGGCCACCGGGTAATCTGTCCCTGGCATCAAGCCGTCTTCGATGTGATGAACGGCGACCTCAAGGAGCCTCCGGCCCTGGATGCCGAGCCCTGCTACGCCGTGCGCCTCGAGGGGGACGACGTTATCGTCACGGTCCCGGAGCCGGCGGCAAACCGGCGCACTCCCGCCATGGCCCGGCGCGACCCGGCCGATGACCGCACCCTGGTGATCCTGGGGGCCGGCGCCGCGGGCAATGCCGCCGCCGAAACCCTGCGCCAGGATGGCTTCACCGGCCGCGTCGTCATGATCACTCGCGAGATGCGCCTGCCATACGACCGCCCCAATCTCAGCAAGGGCTACCTCAGCGGCGACGCCGGTCCCGAGGCCCTGCCCTGGCGAACCCCGGAGTTTTACCGGGAACACGATATCGAGGTCCGGTTGGGCCAGCGGGTGGCCCGGGTGGAAGCGCCGTTAAAAACCCTTACCTTCGCCGACGGCGCCGTCCTCGCCTATGATGCCCTCCTCCTGGCCACCGGGGGGGTGCCCCGTCACCTGGAAATGCCCGGGGCCCAGTGGCCCAACGTCTTCACCCTGAGGAGCGCCGACGACGCCGACGCCATCATCGCCGCCGCCCTCCCGGCCTCCCGCGCCGTGGTCGTCGGCGCCGGCTTTATCGGCATGGAAGCCGCGGCGGCCCTCACCAAACGGGGTCTGGCCGTAACCGTGGTGGGCCGCGGCTCCATCCCCCTGGAGCGGCAGTTGGGACCGGAAATCGGCGGCATGCTCCGGCAGGCCCATGGCGAACAGGGCGTCGCCTTCCGCCTGGGACGCACCCCCGTCCGCCTGGAGGGCGACGGCCGGGTTAAAGCGGTGGTCCTGGATGACGGCGAGGCGCTGGCCGCCGACCTGGTGGTGGTGGGCCTGGGGGTCAAACCGGCCACCGATATCCTCCAGGGAGTCAAACTCAATGCCGACGGCAGCGTCACCACCGACCGCCGCCTCCAGGTCGCCGACGGCTTGTATGCCGCCGGGGACGTGGCCCGCTTTCCCGATTGGCGCGATGCTTCGCCCATCCGCATCGAGCACTGGCGCCTGGCCGCCCAGCACGGCCGCGTCGCCGCCCATAATATGGCCGGTCGCCGCGTGGACTTTACCGAAGTGCCGTTCTTCTGGAGCGAACAGTTCGATCTCTTCCTCCAGTATGTCGGTTACGCCGCCTCCTGGGATGAACTCATCGTCCACGGCGATCTGCCCGGGCGCAATTTTCTGGCCTTCTATGTCAAGGGCAATCGGGTCATGGCGGCCACCGGGCTCCAACGCGACCGGCAGTTGGCGGCCCTGGCGGAGTTGATGCGCCTGGACCGGCTGCCGGCGCCGGATGAATTGCGCCGGAACCCGGAGTTCGATTTCGGGGCGCACCTGAAGGCCCTGCAGACGTGAAGGTAGGATAACTGCCCCAGGCGGGACTGCGGATGATCTCTATGATGCCGGAGGCGGCTCGTCGTCCGGCAGCCCCAAGGCCGCGCCCAAAATTTCCGCCACCTGATGGGATAGATTTGCCAGGCGGTAGGGCTTTTGAATGAACCCCCGAGCCCCCGCCGCTATGACTTGCTGGGCCTCCCCATCCAGGGAATAGCCGCTGGACAGCAAGACCCGCACGTGCGGGTCCACCCCTTTCAGCTTCTGAAAAGTTTCGGCGCCCCCCATCCCGGGCATGAGCATATCCAGGATCACCAGATCGATGCGGTCCCGCTCCTGGGGATAAAGCTCCAGGGCCCGGAACCCGCTTGCGGCCATCAGGACCTGATACCCCAGCTGCTCCAGCATCCTGGCGGCCACCGTCCGGACCCCGTCCTCATCGTCCACCAGGAGAATGGTCCCGGCCCCTCTGAGGACCCGATCCTCCCGGCAGGGCTCGGGCGCCACGGCTTTGGCGGATACCGGCAGAAAGATGTGGAAGGTGGTGCCCCGGCCCGGCTGGCTGTCCACCCGGATGATGCCCCGATGGTGCTTGATAATGGCATACACCGTGGCCAGCCCCAGGCCCGTGCCCTGGCCCACGTCCTTGGTGGTGAAAAAAGGTTCGAAAATCCGAGCCAGGGTGGCCTCATCCATGCCCTTGCCGGTATCGGTCAGGCTGAGGTGGACATAGGGACCCGCCGGCCGCTCGTAGGACTGGCAGAACGCCCCGGACAGGGTCACGGCCTCGCTCGCCAGGGTCATGCCCCCCTGCCGGGACATGGCCTGCCAGGCGTTGACCATCAGGTTGAGCATCACCTGCTCCATCTGACCCGGGTCCACTTCCACCGGGGGCAGAGCCGGAGCCAGCCTCCGGGTGATGGCGACCCCGGTCCGGGTGCGGCAAAACAGCCCCGCCGCCTTTTCCAGGAGTCCATTGAGGTCGATGGGTTTGGGCGCCAACGCCCCGCCCCGGCCCAGGGACAGCAACTGCTTGGTGAGCGCCGAGCCTTTCACCACCTCCTGCTCAATGAGCTTCAGGTCGGCGCGAGCCGTGTGGTCATCGTCGGTGCTGGCCAGGATTAATCCGGCCAAGCCCATGATATTCATGAGCAAGTTGTTGAAATTATGGGCAATGCCGCCGGCCAGGGTGCCGATGGCCTCCATTTTCTGGTGCTGCCAGATCTGCCGTTCCATCGCCTTCTTTTCACTGATGTCGCTGAACATGGCGAACGTGCCCAAAAGCCGGCCATTTTCCATCAGGGGCACCGAACTCATGATCACCGCCATCGGGCCGCGGTCCTGGGCCAGAATCTCCAATTCTTGCTGCACCACCTGGCCTTCCCGGTTTTGCTGCAGAATCGCTTCCACTCTCCGGTAGTTTTCCGGGTCCCAGAAATCCGCCAGGTTCTTGCCGGTCAGATTCGCTTCGCCGGTAATTTCCTCCATCCGCCGATTGGCAAACTTGATGGCGCCGTCGATTTCCACGATCCAGATGCCCTCATGGGCGTTTTCCACCAGCCCCCGGTAATGGCGCTCCGACGTTTCCAACTGGCCGTAAAGCCGGGAATTCTGTAGGGCGATGGCCATCTGGTTGGCAAAGCTGGTGACGAACTCCTTGTCCACTTCCGTAATGATGCTCCCGGGCTGCACCCCGGTCAGGAGCACCCCGATAATCTGATGGCGCACCATCAGGGGTGCCGCCAGCCCCGCGGCAAACCCCAGGCGGCTGAGCAGCGGGTCCGGCCGGCCCGCCTCCCCGGGGGTCTCCTCGGGGAAAACCGCCAGGTTGCCGTCCAGCGCTACCCGGGCAATGAGGTGGTCCGGATCAAACAGCGATATCCGCCAGTCCCTGACCTGCGCCGCCAGTTCGGGGTCGAAGCCCACCGCCTCCTGCAGGGAGAGCTGCTTCTGGTCATCCAGGAGAAAGATAACCCCCCGGTCCAGTTTGGTGAATTTGATCAGCAGGCCCAAACAGAACTGCACCATATCTTCCATAAACAGCAGCGACATGGCCGCGGCGCTGGTCTGCTGGAGGCATTCCAGATGATCGATCTTCTCCCGCAATTGCAGGTTCAACCCGTGAATCTCGTTAAACTTATATCTCAGCAGCTCTTTGTCCTGCTCCAGTTCCTCGATGGTGGACTTGAGCAGAGACCAGGGCATCAGCAGGCGCTGCCAGGATTCCCGCAGGGAAAACCTCTTTTCCCATTTCACGTGGTATTCGCAATACTCATCCCCTTTGAAGAAACATTGGGTCTCGTCCACCTGGGCCGGCGGCAGGTTCCAGATCCTGAATATGCCGGAGTAAATGCCCTGGTTGAACCGGCAGAAATCTATGATCCCGGGAATGTGCGGCAGCCAGTGCAGCCTGATGATCGCCCGGTCCCGCGTCAGCTTGACGATCTCAATGGTCTTATTCTTATTGAACTTGTCATTGATGGCCTGCACCCGTTTCAGGCCCAGCCGGGGGTCCTTCAGCGCCATCAGGATGATCCGCTGGACATACCCCAACTTTTTCCGGGCCGCGGACTGAAAGCCGATATCGAAGGCGATGTCCTCCTGGCCGGTAATCCGCCTGGCATTATCAAACATCTTGATAATGACCTCACTGGAGACCCAGTTGTTGACCTCCATGAGGAATTCCCGGGGGTCGGGAAGGGTGGTGATTTCCGGGCCCAGCCCCGCCAATAAGGCGGGCACCGACTCCGGCGTCTTAGCCTCGAAATATTCGATGATGGCCCGGGTATTGAGGCAGCTGTGGTGTTTGTCCACCATAAAGAGCTGTCCTGCGCTCAGACTGGCGGCCGGCCCGGTTTAGTCAGGGGCGTGCCGCCAGGCCGGCATCAGGTGTTTGCCCAAAATCTTGTCCCTGCCACGGTGATCCAGGGCGGCGCCGCCAACCGGCCCGGCCCCGACTCCCACCATCTCTTGATATCGGCCTGGTATGCCCCGAGGATTAAGAATACTCGGCATCGGTGGCGCCGCCGGTCTAAAGCCTTATAGTTATTTTATCAGGAGATGCGCAAAAATCCATTGCGTAAAATTATTGAAGTATTATAATATCTATATACTGTAATATTACAGAGGGCTAACCCGGAAATATGGCCCCTGCGATTGATTTTCGGATAGTAATGCACTATATTTCACCTATGGCAAGTAAATATGGCTGCCACCCGGTGGCCAAGAACTTTTCCCGCTGGGAGGTTTCGGGACGGTGAGAGGGAAATCATGCTCCCTGTAAGGAAATCTCTGACAGAGAAATCAGGATTTATTGGCTTGTCCGGGTGCGCCAGTCAAGATAGTCTGTTTTACGGTGCACGAGGTTTTGTCACCGGCTTGGTGCCCCAAGACCCGGCGTGGCCCGGAGAACCTCTTCTCTGTGCCCTTCATGCCGGCAATGACCCCCAGGATTGAGACATTATTATGCCAAACACCTTCACGGAACCAGTGGAACCATCCCTGTCGCTGGCCGAACGCCTGGCGGCCCTGACCAACGTCTCGGCCTGCTATCAGTGTAAGAAGTGTTCCGCCGGCTGCCCCCTGACCTTCGCCATGGATTTCTACCCCGACCAGGTCATCCGCCTGGCGCTGCTGGGTCAGACAGACCGGGTGCTGGGCTGCCGCACCATCTGGGTCTGCTCCTCCTGCGAGACCTGCACCACCCGCTGCCCCAACAACATCGACATCGCCGGGGTGATGGACTGGCTCAAGGAGGAAGCCATCGCCGGCGGTCAGGCTTCGCCCCAACCCAATGTGACCCGTTTCCACCAGACCTTCCTGGATACGGTGCGGCTGGCCGGCGGCCGCCTGTCCGAGCCGCTGCTCTTGGGCCTCTATCAGTGGCGGCGCGGCGGCATGTTTGGCGAACTCAAGTCCGGCGCCCTCGTTGCCGACCTGCGCATGGCCTGGAAGCTGGCCCGGCGTCGCCGGCTGGTGCCCCGCCTGCCTCATCGCCTCAAGGCAGTCAAGGAAATCCAGGCCATGTTCAAGAAATCGCACTTACCAGAAAAACCAGCATCACCGGAAAAGCCATGAACGTGAGCTACTACCCGGGCTGTTCCCTCGAGGGAACCGCCATCGATTATGCCGCTTCCATCGGGGGCGTTGCCGGCCTCCTGGACCTGACCCTGACGGAACTGGATGACTGGAACTGCTGCGGTGCCACCGCGGCCCACAGCATCAACCATAACCTGTCCCTGTCCCTGCCGGCCCGCAACCTGGCCCTGGCCGAGGCCGCCGGCCGGGACGTGGTGGTGCCCTGCGCCCTGTGCTTCAACCGCCTCAAGGTGGCGGAAAAAGCCCTCAAGGGCCCCGACCGCGCCAGCCTCGGCATTCCCTATCAGGGCGATATCAAGATCTGGGACCTGTTGGAATACCTCACCCAGGACGCCTGCCTCAACGAGTTGGCCCCCAAAGTGGTGCGGCCCCTGACGGGCCTCAAGGCCGTGGGCTATTACGGCTGCATGGTGGCCCGGCCCCCGGCCGTCACCGACAAAGCCGATGCCGAAAACCCCCAGAACCTGGAGCGGCTCCTGCACGTCTTGGGCGCCGAACCCCTGGACTGGTCCTTCAAGACCGACTGCTGCGGCGCCGGCTTGGCCGTGGCCCGGCCCGATATCATCGACACCCTGGTACAGCGCCTTTATGATCGGGCCCTCCGGGCCGGGGCCGACTGCCTGGTGGTCTCCTGCCAGATGTGCCAGGCCAACGTCGATATGCCCCAGAAGCGCATCGGCCAAAAGGCCGGACAGGACTACTACCTGCCGGTCTTCTACTTCACCGAACTCATCGGCCTGGCCCTGGGACACCCGGACGTCAAGAAGTGGCTGGCCGGCCACCTGGTGGACCCCATACCGCTACTGAGGGCAAAAGGGCTTATAGAATAGGTTCTGGGTTTTGGGTTTTGGGAAGATGAGAGGATCAACGCGCTTGCCGGGTCGCCTCGTCATTTTCCCTGGCCCGGTAATACCCGGTTGCGCTCATAAAGACAATTATTTGTAGCCGCAGGCTTTAGCCTGTGCCGCCCTTTGACCGCAATCCGGTATAAGAAATCCGCCTCACCGGCCCGGCCCTGATTCCGGGCTTGAGGCCGCCGCCGCTGCGGGCCGGCGAACGCCCGATTCTCCTTGACATGAGTGTTTAAAAAATTATTTATTAGTACGTGGTTATCTTAAGAAAAACTAACCTGGCCTTTAAGACTTCTCAGGATACGCCGATGCGGGAAATCGTCTTTCAGCTCAAGCCGGTGCCGCCTTTTCGCCTGGATCTGACCGTCTGGGCCCTGCGCCGCCAGCCCCATAACCTGGTGGACCGCTGGGACGGCCGGACCTACCGGCGGGTTCTCTTGGCCCAGGATGAGCCGGTGGAGGTGGCCGTCACCCAAACCGGCCCGCCGGCCGCGCCCCTGCTCCGCGTCGATGCCAGTAATTGCCCCCCCCACCTGGAATGTGCCGCGATTCTCACCCGCGCCCTGGTCAAGATGCTGGGGTTGCACGCCGACCTGGCCCCCTTTTATCGCCTGGCCGGGGCGGATACCTGGCTGGGCCCCCTGGTGGAACGCTGCCGCGGCCTCAAGCCGCCCCGGTTTCCCTCGGTCTTTGAGGCCCTCGTCAACGCCATTGCCGGTCAGCAGATCAACCTCACGGTGGCAGTCCAACTCCTGAACCGGCTGGCCGCCGCCCATGGCCCGGCGGTCCAGGCGGAGGGGGAGGCGCAGCATGCCTTTCCCCGGCCCTCGGACCTGGCCGGCCTGGCCCCGGACGCCCTCCGGGCCCTGGGCTTCAGCCGCAATAAAGCCGCCGCCATCCTCGAGTTGGCCCGCAGCCTCGTTAATCACAGCCAGGACCTGGAAAATCTGCCTGACCTGGAAAACTCGGCGGCCATGACCCGGTTACTGGCCCTTAAGGGCATCGGGCGCTGGTCCGCGGAATATGTCCTGCTCCGGGGCCTGGGCCGCTGGTCCGTCTTCCCCGGGGATGACGCCGGGGTCCGCCGCCACCTCCAGGCCCGGCTTCAGCTGCCCGAACCCCCGGACTATCACGAGGTGGGCCGCCGCCTGGCCGCGTGGCGCCCGTATGCCGGTCTCATCTATTTCCATTTCCTGCTCAACCGCCTGGCGGACGAGGGGCATCTCCCCTGATGGCCCCGGCCGCGGCGGAGTCTCCCCTGGTCATTACCATCGGCCACTCCACCCACCCGCCCAGCTTTATATCCGCAGATTTTCCTCCCCCCGCCAGACCGCGCTTGATAGAATAAAATTTCCACAGCAATGACCAACCCCGGAAAGAGAGCGGCATGAAATCTGACCGCAACCCCAGAGACCCGGCAAGTCCCGGCCCCCAAACGGCCCATTTCGGCTATCGGCAGGTGAGCGCCGCGGCCAAAGGCCGGCTGGTCCACCAGCATTTCGATACGGTGGCCCGGAAATACGACCTGATGAACACCCTCTTAAGCTTCGGGCTCCACCACCTGTGGAAGCGCGCCGCGGTGCGCCTGATGGGGTTAAAACCCGGAGACCGCGTCCTGGACGTCTGCGGCGGCACCGCCGACCTGGCCCTCCGGGCCGCCCGGGTCATCGGCCCCGCCGGCCGGGTCATCGTCTACGACATCAACTGGGCCATGATGGCGGCCGGCTGGCCCAAGCTGGCCGGCTCCTCCCTGGCCCCCCGCATCGGCTACATCCAGGGGGACGCCGAGCGCCTCTCCTGCCCGGACGCCTCCTTCGATGCGGCCATGGTGGGCTTCGGCATCCGCAACCTGACCCGTCCCGAAGCGGGCTTCACGGAAATGTTCCGGGTCTTGAAACCCGGGGCGACCATGATGTGCCTCGAATTCTCCAGGCCCAAGACCGCCTGGTTTCGCCGCCTCTATGACTTTTACTCTTTTTACGTCATGCCCGCCGTGGGCAAGATCATGGTGGGGTCCTGGGACGCCTACACCTATCTCCCCGAATCCATCCGCATGTTCTCCCAACCCGAGGAATTGTCGGGCCTCCTCACCACCATCGGCTTTACCCAGGTCCGGTACCGGCGCCTCACCAACGGCATCGCCGTGATCCATCTCGGGGTGAAGCCGTGAAGCTCAACTGGGCCGAACGCCTGGTGGTCAACAACCCGGTCCGGGTCATGATCCAGCGCCTGCTCATCAAATGGATCAAAGGGGTGACCCGGATTCCGCCCCAGGCCACCATCCTCGAGATCGGCTGCGGCCGGGGGGCCGGGGCCCGCCTCATCCAGCAGGAGTTTCAGCCGGCCCGGCTGCACGCCTTCGACCTGGATTACCGGATGATCCGTGCGGCGGTGCGCTACCTCTCGCCCCGGGATACGGACCGGATTGATCTCTACGTGGGGGATGCCCTGAGGCTCCCCTATCGCGACGGGATCCTGGATGCGGTCTTCGGCTTCGGGGTGCTCCATCATCTACCGGATTGGCGGGGGGGGTTGCGGGAAATCGCCCGGGTGCTCAAGCCCGGCGGCATTTACTGCCTGGAGGAGTTTTACCCCCAGTTCTATCAGAACTTCCTGGCCCGGCGCATCTTCCTGCACCCGGAACACGACCGCTTTTACAGCCGTGACCTGCACCAGGCCCTGGCCCAGGCGGGCTTTGGCCTTCAGGGCCGCCTCGAACAAAAAATGCTGGGCCTCCTGGCGGTGACCGTCAAGCAGGGTTTGCCTTGAGATAAGCGGGGGAGAGGTCGGAGCGGTGAGCCCGCCCGCCCCCTCAGGGGAACTGCTCGCAGTTTTCCCGGGCGCCGCAATCCCGGCACCGGGTCTCACACCGCAGAAAGGTCGCCAGACTTCCCACCAGTGCACCCATTATCAAAAAGATCACGTACCACATTTCAGGCCTCCTCGGGCTGCTGCCGGCGCGCCCCAAGTCCAGGTTATTCTCCTCCTTGTTTTTATAGAAGGACAATATGAGCGGTTAATGTAAGTTTGGTTAATATTGGGTTAATTCCTATCAATGCTGAGTACAACGGCCTCTGGCCCCCGGTAATCCCTGAGGAAAATCACTTCCCAAAGCCGCGTATTTGTGGCATAATGAATAACAGTGAGCCGTCCAATTTAGCCGAGCAACGTTATGAGACGCACCCCCGGTTTTCGACTGCCTTCAGCGTTATTCATAGATTACGATTAAGGATAAAACTCCATGAGAAAGACATATATCTTAGATACCAATGTCTTGCTGCACGATCCTGATTCGTTGTTTTCTTTTGAAGATAATGCCATAGTGTTGCCCCTGTCGGTTGTTGAAGAGTTGGACCGTATTAAAAGAAGAAGTGATGAAGTCGGCAGAAACGCCCGGGAAGTATCCAGAAAATTGGACGAATTAAGAGTGCGGGGCCGGTTGGCCGAAGGCGTGAGTCTTGCCAACGGCGGCTCGGTGCGCATTGAGATCAACGGCAATAAACCCGACAATCAGCCCTACGGCATTGATTTAAATACCGTCGACAACAGAATTCTGGCGTTAGCCTACGCCCTCATGAATCATGGCCAGACCCCCGTCATTCTGGTCACCAAAGATTTAAATCTGCGCATCAAGGCTGATGTCTTGGGCTTGGCCGCCGAAGATTTTTACAGCGACAAGGTGGATTACCATCAGTTGTACAGTGGCGTCAGTGAACTCTACCTTTCCCACAAAGAAATCGACCGGTTTTACCAGGAGGGCTCCCTGGAATATCAGGCCGCCGATCTTCACCCCCACCAGTTCTGTATCCTCAAATTGGACCAATCCTCCTCAAAATCGGCCCTGAGCCGCTACGCCAACCACCGGCTCCATAAGCTGCCCCAGGACGGCAAGGCGGTCTATGGCATCAAGGCCTTGAACAAGGAGCAAAAGTTCGCCCTGGACCTGCTCCTCGATGAGACGATCCAGGTGGTGACCCTGGTGGGCCGGGCCGGCACCGGCAAGACCATCCTGGCCCTGGCCGCCGGCCTGGAAAAGGTCCTGGAAGGCAACGGCCGTTATAACCGCATCCTCATCACCCGCCCCATCGTGCCCCTGGGCAACGATATCGGCTACCTGCCCGGCGACAAGGAAGACAAGATCAGGCCCTGGATGCAGCCCATTTACGACAACCTGGAATATCTGTGCAACGAGCATATTCAGCCCAACGGCTGCATCGATTATTTGATCGCCAACGGCAAGATCGAACTGGAGGCTTTGACCTATATCCGGGGCCGGAGCATCCCGAAACAGTTCATCATCTGTGATGAGAGCCAAAATTTGAGCCCCCATGTGATCAAGACCATCCTCACCCGGGTGGGGCGGGGCAGCAAGATCATCTTCACCGGCGACCCGGAGCAGATCGACCATCCCTATTTGGACGCTTCTTCCAACGGCCTCAGTTACCTGGTGGAAAAAATCAAAGAGGAAGAAATCTCCGGGCACATCACCCTGCTCAAGGGCGAGAGGTCCGGGATCGCCGAATTGGGCGCCAGGTTGCTGTAAGTGCGTCCCGCCGCGGCGCCCCGCCGTTGCCGCCCCTAAAGTGCGTCTGACTGCCCCGGCTATTAAGGGGCGGAGTATTATTGCCGATATATATCGTAATCTTTTTATTGGGGTCCGGCCCGAAGTCGAGTATATATAGGGTAACGGCTCCAGAGGATAACTATTAGTTTTATATTAGGATTTGGTTAGCAACTGCTTTAAGGCGATTGCACGGGGCCCAAGGAGAACGCCGACTCTGGTCATGGACGGATTCGAGGTAATGCATTCCCAGCCGGGGCAACTCAGCCTGGCCGTTGACAAGCTCAAAGGCAACGATGACCTGGCCCGGGCCGTCCAGGTCGATTTGGGCGCCATCCGGGGTATCCACTCGGTGGAGGCCGACCCTGCCCAGGGCCTGTTGGTGGTTGCCTACGATAAACAACAGTTAATGTCTCTCATGTCGCTGCTCGCCCTGAAATCCACCTTTGCCACTTTTTTCCCGGAAGTGAATGCCATGCAGCTGGCGGCCTGGCTCAGCCAGAGCCTATAAAATGGACCAGGTCTTTTCGGATTCGGGCGTTGCATCTCTCATAGCCTGAGGCACAGTTTATATGGAAAAGCCGAACGTATTGTTTCTGTGCACCGGTAATACGGCCCGCTCCCAAATGGCCGAGGCGTTCCTGAAAAAGTATGCCGGGGACCGGTTCGAGGTTTACAGCGCCGGCTACGAACCCAGAGATATAAATCCTTATACCAAACAAGTCATGGCCGAGGCAGGCATTGATATCAGCGATCAATATGCCAAGAGTGTGAAAGATTTTTTGGGCAAAATGGAGTTTCGCTACCTGATCATCGTCTGCGACAAAGCTGAGAAAACCTGCCCTAAGGCCTTTCCCGGGGTGTTGGTCAGAATGTTTTGGCCCTTTGATGATCCGGCGGCCGCGGTGGGCTCGGAAGCAGAAAAGTTAGCAAAGTTCCGTGCAGTCAGGGACCTGATAGAAGAACAAATCAAGTCATGGTTAAGCAAAGTTACCTAAGTCATAACCTTGCCTATCATTATTGAGTGCCTATAATTAAAACGTGTTTAAATATCTTAAGATTTACCGATTGTATCCCGAGATCAGTCTCTGGAGGAAGGAATCATGGCTGAAAAAGAACCGAGTGAAGCGAAAGGCATCGGCGACATGCTGGGCCAGGCCGGCACCACCGTGAAGGACGGCATTGTGGGCAGCCTCAAGGGGTTGCATGAGATCGAGGGCCAGATCGTCACCGTGGCGAGAGGCGCCGTTACCGACGCCCTGAAGACCACCGGGGCGGTGGCCACGGAAACCCTCAATGTGACCCGGGATGTTTTCCAGGGGGCGATTAAAGCCGCAGAGGAAGTGGGTTCCGGGCTCATCGTTAGCACCAAGAACGTGGCCAAGGGCATCATCCTGGGAGTCAGCGACGTGGGTGGGGATGTGGAGGCGGCGGCCAGCGAATTGGTCAAAGGCGCAGTCAAGGGCGCCGCGCAAATCGGCGGCGACGCCGCGCAGGTGGCCAAAAGTGCGGTCACCGGGGTCATCGAGGGCGCGACGGAGATCGGCGGCAACCTGGGCGGCACCGCCAAGGCGGCCGTCGGCGGGGCCATTGAAGCCGCGGGTTCCCTGGGCCAGAGCGCCATCAAGAGCATCAGTGACATCCTGGTGGGGGCCGTGGAAGGGGTCAAGGAAGTGGCCTGCGCCGTTCTGCCCAAGACCAAAGCCGGCAGCCAGCCCACACCTGAGCCCAAAAAGGCCCCAGAGGCGGCGGGAAAAAAAAGCCCCGGGGCGTAAAGGGACAGTTCATTTCAACGAAATGAAATCCCCGGTATAAAGATTCATCAGGCCTATGGTTCAGGCAATCCATACCGCGGTGGCGGGCCGGGTGAGGTTTAAGGTCGAGGGGCTCTACCGCTCCGAGGCCCTGAAACGCACCCTGGAGGCCCATCTGGCGCGGCTCCAGGAGATTTCCCACGTCTCGGCCAACGCCCTGACGGGCAATGTCCTGGTATGCTTTAACTCGGGCAACAATCCCCACACCATCGCCTCCCTGATCGAAGAAATCGTTGCAGACTTTCAGCGACATCCGCCCGACGCCGGACCGGAAGAGGCGCAGCCTGCGCATTCCGGCCCCTCCCCGGACGCCCCGGCGTCGCCTTCAGCCATCGCCAGATTAACGGCCCTGTTGTCTTCGACGGAGGCCCAGCCCGAGGGCCCCTGGCATCTCCTGGAGGCGGACGCGGTGCTGGCCACCTATAAGACCTCCCGGACCGCCGGCTTGTCTCACCAGGCGGCCAAGCAGAATATCCAACAATACGGCTCCAATGTCCTGCCCGAGGCCGAGCCCCGCTCCGGCTGGGAGATCTTTTCCCAGCAGTTCAACTCCCTCCCGGTGGCCCTGTTGGGGGCGGCCGCCGGCATTTCCGTGCTCACCGGGGGCGTCCTGGACGCGGTGCTGATCATGGGCGTGGTCACCATTAACGCCTTCATCGGCTACAAGACCGAAAGCGAGGCCGAAAAGACCATCCGCTCCCTGCAAACCCTGGTTCGGCCCACGGCCCTGGTCATCCGGGAAGGCCGGATGCACGAAATCTCCGCGGCGGACCTCACTTTGGGGGATCTCCTGGTCCTGCGCCCGGGCAGCTATGTGGCGGCCGACTGCCGGCTGGTAGAGGCGATCCACCTGTCGGTGGATGAATCCGCCCTGACCGGGGAAAGCATGCCCGTGGTCAAAGTCACCGAGGCCTTGACCACGCCCAATATTCCCCTGGGGGATCGGCGCAACCTGGGTTTCATGGGGACCCTGGTGACCGGCGGGGAAGGGCTGGCCGTAGTGGTGGCCACGGGAAGTTATACGGAGATCGGCAAGATTCAAACCATGATGGGGGAAGCCACCACGCCGGAGACCCCGATGCAGCGCCAGTTGGGCCAGGTGGGCGATCAACTGGTCCTGGTGTGTTGCGGGGTGTGCGGGGTAGTGTTCCTGGTGGGGTTTGCCCGGGGCCTGGGTCTCCTGGTGATGCTCAGGACCTCCATCTGCCTGGCGGCCGCGGCGGTGCCGGAAGGACTGCCCATGGTGGCCACCACCACCCTGTCCCTGGGCATCCGGGATATGCGGCGGCACAAGGTCTTGATCCGTCATCTGGACGCGGTGGAAACCCTGGGGTCCCTCCAGACCATCTGCCTGGACAAGACGGGCACCATCACCCGCAACGAGATGGTCGTCGTCGAGATCTTTACGGGCATGCGGTCCCTCCAGGTGGAGGGGGAGCGCTTTGTGGCGCCCACCGGGTTGGTCTCTCCCTCCGCCTGTATGGAACTGCAACGGCTCCTGATGATGTCGGTGCTTTGCAACGAGACCGAAATTTACCGGGAAGGCGAGGCCTACCGGCTCCAGGGGACCTCCACGGAGGCGGCCCTGGTGCACCTGGCCCTCAAGGTGGGCATCGATGTTTTCGCCTTGAGGCAGCAGTATCCGGTGCTGCGGATTAACTACCGCTCGGAAAACCGCCAGTTCATGGGCTCGCTCCACGATGAGCCGGCGGGGCGGAAGCTCGTGGCCATCAAGGGCAGTCCCCAGGAAGTCCTGGCCATGTGCACCGTGCACCTCAAGGATAACCAGGTGCTGCCCCTGACCGAGGAAGACCGGCAGGAAATCGAGGCCGAAAATGAACGTATGGCCGGGCAGGCCCAACGGGTCCTGGGAGTGGCCTACTCCGACCGGGAAGATCTGGTTAATGGCGAGCTGCCCAGCAGCCTGGTGTGGCTGGGCATCGTCGGCATGGCCGACCCCATCCGGGAGGGGGTGCGAGAGGCCATCGCCGCCTTCCACGGCGCCGGGATCGAGACCATTATGATTACCGGCGACCAAAGCGCCACGGCCTATGCCATCGGCAAGGAATTGAATCTCAGCCAGGCCGACCCACTGGAAATCCTGGACTCCACCCATCTGGCCGATATTGATCCGGAAACCCTGAAAGCCCTGGCCAAGCGGGCCCACGTATTCGCCCGGGTCAGCCCCGCCCATAAGCTACAGATTGTCCAGGTCCTCCAGCAGGCGGGCAAGGTGGTGGCCATGACCGGGGATGGGATCAATGATGGTCCCGCCCTCAAGGCGGCGGATGTCGGGATCGCCATGGGCAGCACGGGCACGGATATCGCCCGGGAGGTGGCCGACGTGGTGTTGGAAGAAGACAACCTGGACACCATGATCATTGCCATCCGGGATGGACGCACCACCTATAATAACATCCGCAAATCCGTCCATTTTTTCCTGGCCACCAATCTGAGCGAGATCATGTTGACCTTCACGGCCCTGGCGGTGGGGCTGGGGGCTCCCCTGAACGCCATGCAGTTGTTGTGGATTAACCTGATTTCCGACATCTTCCCGGGATTGGC
>JBKQVS010000050.1:0-12318 GCA_052139855.1 Desulfobaccales bacterium | reverse complement strand
CTATCTTACCGGGCCCAAAGCCCTGCTGACGATCTCACTGATATCCCCTTAAGACTGATGTCTACGATCGCATTGAGCAGAAAAGGCCAGGACCACTGGGCCTCGACCCAGGAGAACCTCTTTGCGGGGAATTGGCTTATGAAACCCCCCCCGGCCCTCCCCTCAACTACTCCTTCCCCAATGCCAGGTTGATCAGGGTGTCCAGGAGGGTCGAAAAATCGATGCCCGCGGCCTTGGCCCCCTGGGGAAAGAGGCTGGTGGCGGTCATGCCGGGAATAGTATTGGTTTCCAGGACGAAGATCTCCTGGCCCCGGACCATCATATCGGTGCGGCTATATCCCCGGCAGCCCAGGGCCTTATGTGCCGTGAGGGCGCACGCCTGGGCCCGCTGGGTCAGTTCCGGGGAAATTCTGGCCGGGCAGATCTCTTCGGAGGCCCCGGGCTGGTATTTGGCCTCGTAGTCAAAAAAGGCATAATTGCTGGCCGGGATGATCTCCACCAGGGGCAGGGCCTGAAGCTTGGCGTTGCCCAGCACTCCCCCGGTAACTTCGGTGCCCTGGATGAATTCCTCCACCAGCACCCGATTATCCAGGGTAAAGGCCGCGGCCAGGCCGGTTGACAGGGCCTCCGGGGTCGGGGCCTTGGAAATGCCGATACTGGAGCCCTCGTTGACCGGCTTGATCACTACCGGCAGTCCCAGGGCCGACTCGATTTCCTGGGGCGAAGGCGCCCCGGCGCGGTCAAAGATGAGGGCCCGGGGAACTTTCAGGCCCGCCTGCTGGTAGATGGCCTTGCTCAGCTCCTTGTTCATGGCCAGCGCCGAGGCCAGGACCCCGGAGCCCTGGTAAGGGATCTCCAGGAGGTCCAGGAGACCCTGCATGGAGCCGTCCTCACCGCCCCGTCCGTGCATGATGATCAGGGCCGCGTCCAGCTCTTTGGCCTCCCGCACCAAACGCTCCAGGTCCGTCAGGGGATCGTAGCGCCGGATGTCGTATTTATCTTTATTGAGGGCCTGATAGACTTGGGCGCCGCTTTTTAGCGAGACTTCCCGCTCAGAGGATTTACCCCCGGCGATGAGGGCCAGCCGCAATTTTCCCATGATTCCCTCCGGCAGTGGTTAAAGTGCAACAGGTTGGACGGCGTCAGGGCCAGGGGGGTAAAGATCTTCTCTTCCAGGGCCCGGCTCCTGATTTCGGTGGCCTTAATGCGGGCCAGGGCCTCGGGAGTGCGCCCGTAGCGCACCTTGAGGTCGGCAAAGCGATCCGTTAGCGTGACCACCATTTCGTGGAGCACCCGCTTGTCCGCGTAATTGACCAGCTCGGCCTCGCGCAGTGGCCTAATATCGGAAATGTCGCCGTCCAGATGGACGTGCTCCCGCACCACCTGGGCCACCTGAGGGTAGCCCAAGTCTTCCAGGATCACGGCCCCCCACTCGGCGTGATTATTGAGCGTCCCCAGGCATGGAGTCTTGCCCAGGTCGTGCAGGAGAGCGCCCACCTCAATCAACGCCAGAGACAGGTCGAAGCCGGCCTCCGTCAAGGCCTCGCCCAAAAAGACCGCCACCGCCATCACCCGGAAGCTGTGCTCCCGGATATTGGGGAGCATGCCATGGGCATCCATCAACTCCAGGCACTGATTATGAGAAGGGAGGAGGATTAAGTCTCGTTTCTCCATGATGTCATTTTAGGGCGCAGAAATGAAAAGGCGAAAGCGAAAAACAAAAACCCCATTTTTAATCATTCTCGCCTTTTTCCCTGTTCCAAATTCGGTTCAAATTTTTTCAACCAACACCACCGCATACGCCGCCATCCCTTCGCCCCGCCCGGTGAACCCCATCTGTTCGGTGGTCGTGGCCTTGATATTGACGTCAGTGGGCGCCAGCCCCAGAATCGGGGCCAGTTTCGTCTGCATCTCAGGAATATGAGGGGCCAGCCGGGGCGCTTGGGCCACAATAGTGGCGTCCACATTTACTGGGGCAAACCCCCGGTCCCGCACTACCGCCATGATCCGTTCCAGCAGGATGAGGCTGGAAATGTCTTTGTAGGCCGGGTCCTTATCCGGGAAATGGCTCCCCAGGTCGCCGGCCCCCACCGCTCCCAGGAGGGCATCGCCAATGGCGTGTGCCAGGACGTCGGCATCGGAATGGCCCAACAGCCCCTGCGCATGCGGGATTTCCACCCCTCCCAGGATCAGGGGGCGCCCTGCCGCCAAACGGTGGGCGTCATATCCCAGACCGACTCGCATGTTTTTTTCTCCGCTGCATCGAAAAGATGGCCTCGGCCAGCAGCAGGTCTTCCGGGGTGGTGATCTTCAAGTTAAAGGGCGAACCGGGAATGACCGCCACCGGCTGCTGCAGTTCCTCCAACAAGGAGGCCTCATCAGTGCCGTAGAAGTTGCGGCTGTAGGCCTCGGTGAAGGCGCGCCACAACAGGGGCGCCTGGAAGGCCTGGGGGGTTTGGATCTGCCAGATGTCCTGGCGCTCCAGGGTCTGATGCACCATGCCTTCGGGATTCACTCTTTTCAAGGTGTCCTGGGCCGGCAGCCCCAGGACCGCCCCCCCGTGGCGCCGGGCCGCTTCTATGACTTGTCGGATCTGCTCCGGGGTCACGAAGGGGCGGACTCCGTCGTGCACCAGGACGATTTCCAGCTCATCCTCGTTTTGCAAGGCCTTGAGGGCGTGATAGACGCTGTCCTGCCGTTCTTTGCCTCCGGGCACCAGGCGCAGCACTTTCTTCAGGTTGTAGGGGGCGATGACCGTGTCCTGGCACATGTCCAGGTCTTCGGGATGGACCACCACCGTGACCTCCCGGATTTCGGGCATGGCCTCGAAGATCTTCAAGGTGTGGGCCAGGATGGGTTTTCCGGCCAGTTGGAGATAAGGCTTGGGGATGTGGTGCCCCATGCGTTTTCCTACTCCGGCGGCGGCAATAATCGCGGCTATCATGAAGGGCGTGCCTCTGATAATCCCTGGCAGGAGACGTAACCGGCCCGCCCGGGCAGACGTTGGGAGTTGACCTGCGCCACCGGCAGGCTGGCCGGTTCCCGGAGGAGTTCCCGGGCCCAGTCCTCCAGCCGGAAGAATTCCACCCCCCGCTCCCGGCAGCGGCTCAGCAGGCGGACGAACTCATCCAGAAAGGGGCCGCCTTCCATTTCGGCGTGGATGGTGAGGACCTGGGGCAGCCCCCCTTCTAGGCGGGAGAGGACCAGGCGGGTAAAATCCTGGGCGCGGCAACCGTGGAAACCCAGGAGCTCGTCCAGGGTAGGCAGGGTGGTGGGAATTTCCAGGACCGGGGTCACCGTCTCCCCGAAGGCCGGAAAATACGGGGCTACGCCCCGGGTGTCGCTGGCGTAGAGAAAATTCCGGGCCGCTAGCATAGTGCGGCTGCTCAAACTGCATTGCCACCCGGGCGCCGCAAAAGAATAAGCCTGATGTCCCATATAAGCGGAAAAGGTGTCCTGAGCTAGGTCAATCTCCCGGGCCACTTTCTCCGGGGGCAGATGGAAGAGGCGATCGTGCCAGCGCACGTGGTCGTACCCGTGCAGTCCCACCTCGTGGCCGGCCGCGGCCAATTGCGGCGCCAGGTGCGGGGCGGCGGCGCCGATCTTGGGACCCGGTAGCAGGGTGCCGTAGCACATGGTCTTGAAACCGTAAAGGGCCGGAGCCCGGGTGCGCCACATCTTATCCAAAAAACCTCGCTGCCGGAAGATCCGGAAAATGGCCCGGCCCGAGTGGTCTGGGCCCAGGGCCAGGAAGAAGCTGGCCTTGACCCCATGGTCGGCCAGCACCCCCATGAGGGCGGGCACCCCCTTACAAAAACCCTCCCGGGTGTCCACGTCGACTTTGATAGCCAGGCATCGTCCCAATCTGTCTCCAGTGCGGAGCTATCTTTCCGTGGTGCGCCGTAAGCCGTAAAACGCCTTCAGGTTCGAGCTTACAGCAACCGCCGCGGCGCCTGCCCCATAAAACCTAAAAGAGCCGGTTTTTTTATACCGCTCACCGCTCACTGCTCACCGACAACTGTTTCGCCTCCTCCAGGAAGGCGTCCAGGGTGATCGAAACCGACGTGGTGAGATCGGTAACCGGCTCCCAGCCCAGGAGGGTGCGCGCCTTGGCGATGGAAGGCTTCCGGCTGGTGATATCCTGGTAGCCTTTGCCGTAGTAGTCCTCGTGGGGGGTCTCGACGATCTCGGAAAAACCCCCGTCGTTCTTATGGTCCGGGTGCGCCTTGAAGAGGTCCCGTAAGAGGTGCGCCAGCTCTTTTACCGAAGCTTCGTTATCGGGGTTGCCGATGTTGAAGATCTGGCCGTCCGCGGCGCCGCCCTCGTTTTCGATGATCCGCATCAGGCAGTCGATGCCGTCCTCCACGTAGGTGAAACAGCGCTTCTGGTAGCCGCCGTCCACCAGTTTGATGGGCTCCCGCTGGATAAGGTTGAGGATGAACTGGGTCACCACCCGGGAACTCCCCTCCTTGGCGGCGTACAGGTCGTCCAGCTTGGGCCCGATCCAATTGAAGGGGCGGATCAGGGAAAACTGCAGCTGCCCTGCCTGGCCGTAAGCCCAGATGACCCGGTCCAAGAGCTGCTTGGAACAGCTGTAGATCCAGCGCTGCTTGTGGATGGGTCCCAGCACCAACGTGCTGTCATCCTCGGAAAATTCCGCATCCGGGCTCATGCCGTAGACTTCGGAGGTCGAGGGGAAGATGATGCGGGTGCCGTACTTGACGCACTGGCGGACGATCCGCAGGTTCTCCTCGAAGTCCAGCTCGAACACCCTCAGGGGCTGCTTGACATAGGTCATGGGGGTAGCGATGGCCACCAGGGGCAGGACCAGGTCGCATTTCTTGATGTGGTATTCGATCCATTCCTTGTTAATGGCGATGTCGCCTTCCAGGAAATGGAACCGCGGATGGTCCAGGGACTCCTCCAGCTTGTTGGAGTGCAGGTCCATGCCAAAAACTTCCCAGTCCCGGGTGGTGATGATGCGCCGGGTCAGGGCGTTGCCGATGAAGCCGTTGACGCCTAAGATCAGGATTTTCATTGGGTTCCTAACGTTATCTTCAATTCAGTTTGCCAGTTCTTTCGATCTAGGGAAAAAGGGGAAAGGGCTAAGAGGGTAAAAGGGAAAAGCTCTAAAACCTTTTCTCCCTTTCCCCTTTTCCCCGTTTAACCTAAATTCTTACCCACCAGGTCTTCCCAGGTGGCCAGCACCGGCCCCGGGAATTCCGCCTCGCCTTCCCACTGGGCCTGGGTGATGAGAAAGTGCCCCGCCCCGGTGGCCGCGAGCAGGCCTTCTCCTGGCACTGCTGCCGTCACCCGGCCGGGCTCGGCCGGCCCCGTAACCGGGGCCCCCATGACCTGGCCGGCCCAGACAAAGAGCTTCCGGCCCTGGAAAAAAGTAAAGGCGCCGGGATAGGGGCGCGTCACGGCCCGCATCAGGTTATAGATGGCCGTGGCGGGCTGCCGCCAGTCAATCAGGCCGTCCGCCGGCGTGCGGCCGCCGTAATAGGTGGCCCGGGCGTGGTCCTGGGGGAGGCGCTCCGCCTGGCCGCTCCGCAGCCGCGGGTAGGTCTCCCGGAACAGTTCCCCCGCCGCCGCGGTCATCCGGGCGAACAGGGTGACGGCGGTATCCTCCGGGGTAATGGGGATAACCTTTTGCGCCACGATGTCCCCCCGGTCGGCCTTGGCCTCCATGTAATGCAGGGTCACCCCGGTTTCGGTCTCACCGTGCACCAGGACCCAGTTCACCGGGCAGCGGCCCCGGTACCGGGGCAGCAGGCTGCCGTGGAGATTCAAGGCCCCCAGGCGGGGCAGGTCCAGAAGGGGCTGTTTCAGCATGTGGCGATAATAGCACGAAAACAAAAAATCCGGCTGTAAAGCCTGCATGGCGGCCACGAAGGCCGGGTCATTGGGGTCGGCCGGCTGGTACACCGGCAGGTGGTTCTCCAAGGCCAGGTTCCGCACCGAGGCGAACCAGATATTTTCCGTGGGGTCGTCGGCATGGGTAACCACCGCAACGATCTCGTCGCCGCAGCCGCCGCACATCTCGATGAGGGCCTCCAGGCAGGCGTAGCCGATGTTGTGGTAACCCATAAAGATGATGCGCATGTAACGACAAATCTCCGAAGGGATGCTGAGGGCGTCTCCGGCATCAGGGAGGAGCGGCGTCCCTCAGGTATCCCGGCATGGCCGCGGTCTTCGCCCCTCATTATACCGGATTTTCACGGCGGGAAAAGGAAAGAGTTGGTTAGGATTCCGGCCCCAGGGTCTGGCGGACCACGAAGCGCGGCCGACCGCGCACCTCCCGGTAGATGCGGCCCACATATTCCCCAATCAGGGCTAACCCTAAGGTATTGAGACCCACGAAGACGAACAAGATGGCGAACAGGGTGAACACCCCTTCCACTTCCGGCCCCACGAAAATCCGCCGGATGAACAGCATCAGCCCAAAAAAGAGCCCCAAAAGGGCGATGGCCACCCCCATGAACCCCACCAGGTGAATGGGCAGATTGGAAAACCCGGTCATCAGGTCGAAGTTGAGGCGCAGGAGCTTGAAGATGCCGTACTTGGAGGTGCCGCGCTCCCGCTCGGCATGGCCTACGGGGATTTCCGCCACCCGGTGGGAAAACAGGTTGGCCAGGGCCGGGATGAAACTGGAGGATTCCTGGCACTGGTTGATGCTGTCCACCACCGACCGGCGATAGGCCCGGAGCATGCAGCCGTAGTCCCGGAGTTTGACCCCGGTGACCCGGGACATGACGGTGTTCACCAGTTGGGAGGGGAGCCTCCGGAAGAGCGAGTCCTGGCGGTTTTCCCGCCAGCCCCCCACGGTATCGTAGCCTTCATCCAGCTTGGCCACCAGGCGGGGGATCTCTTCGGGGGGGTTTTGCAGGTCCGCGTCCAGGGTGACCATCACCTGCCCCCGGGCCGCCTGAAACCCTGCAAAAATAGCCTGGTGCTGCCCGAAGTTGCGGTGGAATTGCAGGGCCCGGATGTACTGCGGATATTGGCGGTTCAGGTCGCTCAGGAGCGCCCAGGAGCGGTCGGTGGACCCGTCGTCCACGAAGATGACCTCAAAGGGTCGCCCCATGGCGGTGAGGGTGCGAATCAACCTCTCCCCCAGCTCCCGGAGATTGTCTTCCTCGTTGAACACGGGAATGACCACGGAAATCTCCGGGGAAGGCAGCGGCTTGCTTAAGGGGAGAACCTGGTCGGACATGGCTTCTTACCTATAATACCAGCGTAGGCCCTCTTATGAAAAAACCACCGGCGCGTCTGGACCGGTGGCCCCAAAGGAGGCGCGAAGCAGGCCGTAAGCCGAGTTCTGTCCCGGGTTGCCCCGGTGATGATCATTCCTCTAGGACCCCGGTTGCCCGGGGCCTCCAGCGACCTACCCGGGAGCTTCGGGCGGGCCACCCTCAAACGCTCCCCTATTTGGTCTTGCTCCAGGTGGGGTTTTCCAAGCCGGCGATGTCGCCACTGCCGCTGGTGAGCTCTTACCTCACCTTTTCACCCTTACCGTGGACGTACCACGGCGGTCTGGTCTCTGAGGCACTTTCCCTGGGGTTGCCCCCGCTGGGGATTACCCAGCACCCTGCCCTGTGGAGCTCGGACTTTCCTCCGGCGGGCGAGCGCCGCCGGCGATCATCTGGCCTGCTTCGCGATCCTGTGGGGTAAAAACTTCGGGGTGCAGCGAAACATCACCCCTTAAGAGTATTTTACCTTGCCGCCGCCTTTTGGTCAATGGCCCGGTTGGCCGCTTCGTCGGCCAGATGGTTTTCCGCCCGGGGCACGTGGGCGATGGCCCAGGACTCAAACGTTTTCAGGGTATTGAGCGCTTCGCGCCACAAGGGGATGAGGTGGGGGCTTTTCACCCGGTAACGGCCGGTAAGTTGCTTCACCATGAGTTCGGAATCGGCCAGGACCCGGAGTTTCTTCACTCCCAGCCGATGGGCCTCGCCCAGGCCCAGGAGCAGGGCCCGATATTCGGCCACATTATTGGTGGTTTCTCCCAGGTAGCGGCCTTGGTTAGCCTGGAGGCGGCCCTGGGGATCAAAGAGCACCATTCCCGCTCCGGCGGGCCCGGGATTGCCCCGGGAGGCCCCGTCGCAGCGGAGGAGCCAGAACCCCTCTCCCCGGTCCCGATAGAGGTCGGCGGCTTCTTTGAACAACTCCTGCAAGGCCTCAGGCGTCAGATCAAAACGCTCCTGGGCCCCGGGGAGGTCCAGTCCCTGGGCCAGCGCCGCAAAGATGGCAGCTCGCTTGTCCACCCGGCTCCCCGGCCGCCTCAGGATGCCTGCTGGTTAGTGGCGCCGGTTTCCAGCACTTCATCGGCCCAGTAGAGGATGCGCTGACAGTGGGGGCACTGCAGGATCTCCAGACCTTTCTGCAGGTCGATGAACTGTTGGGGGAGGATGTTCATATGGCAACCCAGGCAGACGCCCTCGTGCACCGGGCAAATGGCCGAGCTGTTGCGCCGCTGGCGAATGAATTCATAGCGTTTCATGAGCGCCGCGGGCACAACTTTGCGCACCTTCTTGCGCTTTTCCTCCAGTTCGGCCAGTTCCCGCTGCAATTCCGCCACCTGGACCGCCACTTCTTGCCGCTGCTGGACCAGGATCGCCTCCCGCTCCTCTATCTGCTGGATCTGTTCGGCGATGAGGCGGTTCTGGGTTTCCATGAGGTCCATGAATTCCAGGATCCGGGTTTCCCGCTGGTCCCGCTGGTCCTCTTTAAAAGCGATCTCCTTGAGCATCGCTTTGTATTCGATGTTGCTCTTGATCTCCATGAGGCGCTGGCGGCTGTTTTTAATGCCTCCCTCCATTTCCGCCATTTCCATTTCCGTGTCCCGGCGCTGGGCCTTAAGATCCTCCAGCTCCTGGAGCCGGGCGGCATGGGCCGCTTTCAGCTCTTCCAACGCTGCCTCGCCGGCCATCAGCTCTTCAGGCAGCCTGGCCAGCCCCTGGGTGACCTCCTGGATCACCTTATCAATTTCCTGGACATCGATGAGTCTACTTAACTCCGTCAGCAAGGTTCAACCTCCATATTTCGTCACGCTGTGTGGCATTATTCCCCCGACGGCCAGGGCGTTATGGCCGCCGCCACCGGTAATGCTGATTACAGTCATGGTTGTCAACAATACAGTCTCCTCACCTGTAGCAGCATGGCGCGGTCTGGGTGGCCGCCACCATGACTTCGAGCCCCAAATCCGCCTCCTGGAACAGCTCACGGAGCTGCCGGGCCCAGGGATCCATAAACACCACTTCGCTGGCAAAATGGCCCACCGCCACCACCGCGAAGTCTTCTCGGAACCCCGGCGGGACCTGGTGATGACGCACTTCTCCGGTCAGATAGATCTGGGCGCCCCGGCTATGGGCGTCCGCCAGGAGGTCGCCGCCGCTGCCGCTGCACAACGCCAGCCGCTGCACCTGCCGGGGCGGGCGCCCCCAAACCTGTACGGTTTCCACCCCGAAAATCTCCTTGACCGCCGCGATCACCTGGGAAAAAGGCCGCGGTTCGGGCCAGGCGCCGATGCGCCCCAAACCCAGGGGGGTGCCGGGATGCCGCACGGGATAAAGATCATAGGCCACTTCTTCGTAGGGATGGGTCTCTTTTAGGCGGGCCAGGGCCGCGGGCAACAGGGACTCGGGGGCCAGAATTTCCAGGCGGGACTCCTGGACCCGGGCCAGCTGCCCGACTTCGCCCTGGAAGGGCTGCGCCCCCGGAAGGGGACGATAAGTGCCCTGCCCCGGGGAGGCGAAAGAACAGTGGGAATACCGGCCAATGACGCCCAGGCCGGCATCTCCCAGGGCCTGGCGCACCCGATCCTCGTAGTCCGTCGGGACGAACACCGCTAGCTTGTACCAGGGGTCCCGGGTGGTAGGGCTCAGGACCTCCACCCCGGTCAGTTCGAGTTTTTCCGCCAGGTAGTCGTTGAGCCCGGCTGGGGCGATATCCAGGTTGGTGTGGCAGGATACCATGGCCAGCCGGGCCCGGATGAGCGCCGCCAGCAACTGGCCGCCGGGATGGTCTTCCCGCACCTCTTCTAAAGGCCGGTACAAGAGCGGGTGGTGCGTCAGCAGCAGCTGGGCGCCCCGGTGGCCGGCTTCGGCGACCACGGCCGGGGTGGCCTCCAGGGTCACCAGGATGGCCTCCACCACCTGCGCCGGGTCACCCACTTCGAGACCGGTTCGGTCCCCGGTCACGGCCCACGCCGATGGATAGCGGCTTTCCAGCAGGTTGACGATGTTTTGAAGCGTCGCGCTCATAGAACATAAAAAGGGGGTGCGCAGAGAGCACCCCCGGGGTTAAACCCCTGTGGAATCGAAGCTCTATCTCGTTCTCGCAAAATACCCGCTGCTCCCGGATGCCTGGTGGGCCCACCCGGATTTGAACCAGGGACCGTCCGGTTATGAGCCGGTTGCTCTGACCGCTGAGCTATGGGCCCGTGCCTATCAGTCATCGGGGGGGCACCCCTTCGGGTCGGTCTAATCTTTTCCGGTCTGCCCCCCAAATAAGTAATTATAACTCTCCTCCTCAATTGTTCAATAGGAGATCCCCGCCGGGGCCAAAATCAGGTCTCGATAAAACTTTTCAGCCGGGTGCTCCGGGACGGATGCCGAAGCTTCCGCAGGGCCTTGGCTTCGATCTGGCGGATGCGCTCCCGGGTGACCTCGAAGTCACGACCCACTTCCTCCAGGGTATGATCGGTTTTTTCGCCGATGCCGAACCGCTTGCGCAGCACCTTCTCTTCCCGGGGCGTCAGGGTGGACAGCATCTTGCGGGTCTGGTCCGCCAGGTTGAGGTTGGCCACCGCCTCGATGGGCGTCGAGATTTTTTTATCCTCGATGAAATCTCCCAGATGGCTGTCTTCTTCGTCGCCGATGGGCGTTTCCAGGGACAGGGGCTCCTTGGCGATCTTCAGGACCTTGCGCACCTTCTCCAGGGGAAACTCCATCTTTTCGGCAATCTCCTCCGGGGTGGGCTCCCGGCCAATCTCCTGCACCAGGTAGCGCGAGGTGCGGATCAGCTTGTTGATGGTTTCAATCATGTGGACCGGGATGCGGATGGTGCGGGCCTGGTCGGCGATGGCCCGGGTGATGGCCTGGCGGATCCACCAGGTGGCATAGGTGCTGAACTTGTAACCCCGCTCGTATTCGAATTTTTCCACCGCCTTCATGAGACCGATGTTGCCTTCCTGGATCAGGTCCAGGAACTGCAACCCCCGGTTAGTGTACTTCTTGGCAATGGAGACCACCAGGCGCAGGTTGGCTTCCACCAGTTCACGTTTGGCCTTTTGGGCCTGGTATTCCCCCTTTTCGGCCTTCACCAGGGTGGCCAGCAAACGGCTGGCCGGCATGCCCACCGCGGTTTCGATCCGGCGTAGCTGGCGCCGGCAGTGGCTCCAGACCTGCTCCAACTCCGTCAGTTGCTCGGGAGTCAGAGACCGGGGCAAAGCCGGGGCCGAACCACCATTTTTCAGCTCCCGGCGCACCTGGCGAAACCGGGTGGCCGACAGGCCCGAGGCCTCGAGACTCTTTTCCAGCTTGTGCTGGCAATCCCGGACCACATAGCCGAATTGGCGTAGCCGATCCAGAATGTTTTCCAGGTAATGGCGCTCCATCCTGAGGTTTTTGAAATTCTCCACCATGCGCTGGCGTTGTCCGGTAATCTTCTGTTCCAACTGGGCCCGGGCATCGTCTTTCCGGGGCAGCGCCGCGGCTTCTTTCATCATCTGCCGGATTTTTTCCTCCTGGGAGCGGACCTTTTGGATCAATTTCAGGATCCGGGACTTCTGGGTCGTCAGGTCCACGGCCGGGTCGTCTTCTCCGAAATCATCCAGGGTATTCTGCGGTGCCAGCTTTTCCTCCTCCAGCCGGTTCACCAGCCCCATGATCTCTTTAAAGGTAAGGGGCATCTCCAGCAGGGTGTAGAGCACCTCTCTTTCCCCCTCTTCAATGCGCTTGGCGATCTCCACTTCACCTTCCCGGGTGAGCAGGGAGACGGTCCCCATTTCCTTGAGATAGAGGCGCACCGGATCGTCAAATTTGGCGGCGCTGTCCGCTTCCAGACCCAAATCGCCTTCGCCTTCGCTCATGCCCGGCTGGGAGGGCAGAGCCATGCTCGAGGCCTCGGGTGGAGGGATTTCCAGGTCATCAAAGATCATGATGTCCTTCATCTGCGCGTTCAAGAGGCGATCGGGAGATAGGGAGTCGTTCAGGTCATCCACGGTGATCAAGTTGTCATCATCCCCCATAGGCATGATACCCTGAAAGCCGTCCATTCCCATTCCCTTATTCATCCATTCTCTCCTTTTGGTGT
>JBKQVS010000049.1:0-21046 GCA_052139855.1 Desulfobaccales bacterium | reverse complement strand
AATGCCCAGGACTGCCAGGGCCAGCAGATCAATTCGAGTTTTTATAGCTTTTCCAACAATTTTTTTATATCGCAATTTTATTGAATTATGCTTAAAATTGATAATTCGGTATGGCAACCAATTATATAATATCCAAGGTGATTATAAACAGACCCATGACCTCGAAAAATTATGGAACGATTGCAGAGCAATTATTGAAAATAAAGGGCATAAGAAAGAAACTTTAGATGCTACAGAAAATATAATTAAAGAATTCTCAAGAATAGATTCAACTTCTTATGAAACTCGATATCCAGAAAAAAAAGATAGAACTTTTACCATGGACGGTATATCAAACATAAACCTCAAAAATATGAAGGAACTTATGGATAAAATTAATAATTTTTTGGGTTCTATAGGTGATGGTATTTCCTGTGCATTATCAGAAGAATAAAGATATCGAATCTGAATAAAACTTCTATTAATAACTCCAATTCATAGGAGTTTTACTCCACTAAAAAAGCAACTTCGTTCCACATTCCCATTAGGATATACAATATAATATAGGGGGTCCCACCCGACCCCGGTCCTTTTACCGAAAACTCTAATTGGGTCTCGCCGAAATTGGAAAATAGCATTATCATAGATAATTACAAAAGTACCCTCTTTAACTGCCATCCGCTTTGCAATATCAACAGATTGACGCAATGATCCAAATCCTTGATTTTCATGTGGCAATGTTTTACCGTAAACCATAAAACGCTTAGGATCATTTAATTTTCTCAATAAATATATTGGATAATGAATTACGTAAAATGGCCAGAAAAGATATACAAACCATTTTTTATCTTTTAAAGCCCATAGACCTAAATCAGGCGGGCGCATACGCTCAAAAAAATCCCATATAAATGCTCCTAAAAGATATAAGATGATTGAATAAACTGAATGGCCACCTTTAATAAGCATAATTGATGCTGCTAAACATGCAGCACAGCAGATACAAAAAAACAAATATTTCGTAAACGCAATAATTTCAATCATGCTTTTATAGCTCAATCACTTCGGAACTCAACGGATGCCCCATGAACAGGCTGGCCAACTGCTTAAAGCGCGGCGTCAGGTCGGTGGTGAGGTAACGGCGGCTGCCGCCCCGGCTTAAGCGGCCCTCCATTTCGGGATGGCGCGAAAGGTAATCCACCAACCTGGCCGCGGTGACTTGCCCGGAGCAGATCAGCTCGTGGCCGTTCTCCAAAATCGCCTTGATCTGGTCTTTCAGGATGGAATAGTGGGTGCAGCCCAGGATCAGGGTGTCCACCCGGCCCTGAAAGGGAGCCAGGTAGCGCTTGAGGATCAAGGTGGTGCCTTCCCACTCCTGCTCGCCGCTCTCGATGATGGGCACCAGGAGCGGACAGGCCTGCTGGATGACCGTCACCTCCGGGTCCAGCTTTTTCAGCTCCAGCTCGAAGGATTGGGAGGTGACGGTGCCTTCGGTGGCGATCACCCCGATGCGCTTCACCCGGGTCCGGGCCACGGCCTCTTCCACCGTGGGAATCAGCACCCCCAGGACCCGGTGGTCGGGGTAGTGGGCCGGCAGCCAGACCTGTTGGATGCGCCGCAAGGCCCGGGCCGAAGCGGTGTGGCAGGCCAGGACGATGAGGCGGCAGCCCTGGCGGAAGAGATAATCCACCGCCTGCTCCGTAAACCGGTTCACCACCCGGTCGCTCCGGGTGCCGTAGGGGATGCGGGCGTTGTCCCCCAGATAGAGGTAGTCATAGTCCGGCAGGACCTGCAAAAACTCCCGCAGGACCACCAGCCCGCCGAATCCCGAATCAAACACGCCGATCATATGTATAAGAGGTATCAGGGGCCAGGGATCAGAATTTCCTAAAAGGAAATCTTACCTTGGTGCCAAACAGGATTGCTTTTTATAGCCCCCGACTATTTTTTCTGACCTCTGCCCCCTATTTTGTATTTGCCCTCTAACCTCTGGCCCCTGACCCCTTGTATCTTAATCCGACAGCCGCAGCAACGTGCCCCGTTTGCAGGCGGATTTGAGTGTCAGGCTGACCAGACCGTAGCTCAGCAAGAGATATACCACACTCTGGGAGAACCCGTAAAGCAGGGGGTGCCGGGACGCCAGGGGGAAGCCGTAGAAGTGCCGGAAATAATCCAGAAAATAGGTCAGCGGGATGAGCTGCGCCAGAAACTGCACCCCCCGGGGCAGCACGCTGACGGGGTAGTAGAGGCCGCATAACAGCAGCATCAGGTAGGAAAAGGCCCAGGCCGCCACTTCGGCCCGCTGGCCGAAACGCAGCACCAGGGCCAGGACCAGCGCCCCGATGACCGCGGCGTTCAAAAATATCCCCAGCAGAAAAAACATCAGCCCAGCCGGGCCCGGCCGGGCCAGGTCCATGTCGAAAAAATAGACGCTCAAGCCCCCCATGAGCACAAAAACCAGCAAGCCCCGGACCAGCCCCACCAGGCCCGAGCCTGCCAGGATGTGAAACAGGCGCACCGGGGCGATGAATTCGTGCTTCAGGCTCTTGGACCAGACGGAATAAAGCAGGGCGTAAGACAGGTCCAGTTGGGCGATCTGCACGGTGTTCATGGTCACCGCGCCGATGAGGATAAAGGACACCGTTGCCGCATCCAGGCTCAGGAACCGGGTCAACAGACCCACGGAAAAGACGCCGATGAGGGGCCAGAACAGCATCTCGAAGACCGCGAAGACGTTGCGCCGGTTCACCAGGGTGCTGCGGGTGCTGAAGGCCCAGATTTTATTCAGGTTAGTGCGTAATCTCATGGTAGATTTCTTCCAGGTCCACGGGCTTCACCAATACCTTGGCCAGCTTCTGCTCGCTTAAGGAGACCGCCTCCAGGATAGCCGCCAGCCGCTCGTCCACCCGGTCCAGCACCAGGTCCACCCGGGAGTCCTGCACCGTGTGGCGCAATACCCCGGGCAGGCGGCCGTAGTCCAGCGGCGCCGGGGCGTCCTGAAAAATCAGGCCCAGATGGTCCCCCAACCCCAGGCGCCTTTGCAAATCCGGGATGCGGCCTTCGCTGATCAGTTGCCCCCCCTTGAGGAAGGCCACCTCGGTGCACAGCATCTCGGCCTCCCGCAGGTTGTGGGTGGTCAGGAGCATGGTCACCCCGGTCTCCCGGTTGAGCCGCAGGATCTCCTCCCGGATATGCTGCGCCATATCCTGGTCCAGGCCCGAGGTGGGTTCGTCCAGGAAGAGCAGTTCGGGGTCGTTGATCAGGGCCTTGGCCAGGGCCAGACGCTGCTTGAGGCCGGTGGAGAGCCGCTCGAAAGTGACGTCCCGGTGTTCCGCCAGCCCGAATAAATCCAGGAGCGCCTCCACCTTGTCCATCAAGGCCCGGCCTCCCAGGCCGTAAAGCCGGCCGTAGAACTTGAGACTGTCCGCCACCGTCATGCACCAGAGGAAATGGGCCCCGCTGGCCGCCAGGTTGATGCGCTCCTTGAGGGCCATCGCCTGCCGGACCACATCCAGACCCAAAACCTCGGCCCGGCCGGCATCCGGCAACAGCAGGGTGGCCAAAATCGAAATCAGGGTGGTCTTGCCGGCGCCGTTGGGCCCCAACACCCCGAAAATGGCCCCGGGCGCCACCGTCAGGTCCACCTGCCGGAGCACCTCCTTGACCGGGCCCCACAGCCCGGTGCGGAAACCCTTGCCGATTCCTTGCGCAGATATCGCTGGTTGCATAGTTGAAGATATCAATAACTTTTAGGTACTATGAATTAAATACATTGCTAAGAAAATCCCGATGGCAATGATTACCATGGTAAGTAATATGTCAAGGATTAACGAAGGCCGGTAGGTATTTTCTTCTATTTCTTTTTCGACTTTTCTATATCTAATAAATGCCATCGCTCCCATCCCGGCCCCCAACGCCACCAGGACTATTGCAAAAATTGACGAATATCCGGATGAACTGGGGGCTGTTTCCTGAATATTTGATTTTCCTAGAAAATACGATATCTTATTTATGAATAATGCAAATTTCTCGACCACAAAACCAAATGCCATGATGCCAATACTTGTCCTGATCCAGGCAAGGAAGGTCCGTTCATTTGCCATGTGATCCTTGATATCACCAACTTTTGCAGATTTTTTATTTCCGGTTATTTCATCCATACTGTACGCCTTTCTCTATTATTGCTCCTCATTGTTTGCGCTCATGATCTAGGCTAAGTCTATCAAACCCGGGCCTCGGGGCCAAGGTTTTCTCTATTGCGGGCCGGCCGTTCCGCTTGCAATGTTGCTGATGCTAAGGTACATTAGCCGCAATATGAGCCAGGAAGAGCGCATCGTCAATCCCCGGCTTCAGGCCGAGGACCTGGGGTTGGAAGCGGGGCTGCGGCCCCGGAGTCTGGCCGAGTTCGTGGGCCAGGAGGAACTGCGGCGCAACCTGGAGATCGCCCTGGAGGCCGCCAAGGCCCGGGGCGAGGCGGTGGACCACATCCTGGTGCACGGCCCCCCGGGTCTGGGGAAGACCACCCTGGCCTACATCATCGCCCACGAGATGGGCGGCGGCATCAAGTCCACCTCGGGACCGGTGGTGGAACGGGCCGGCGACTTGGCCGCCCTCCTCACCAACCTGGCCCCCCTGGATGTCCTGTTCATTGACGAAGTCCACCGTCTGCCCACCGTGGTGGAGGAAATTCTCTACCCCGCCATGGAAGACTTCCGCCTCGACCTCATCATTGGCCAGGGGCCCGGAGCCCGCTCCCTGAAGCTGGAGCTGCCCCACTTCACCCTGGTGGGGGCCACCACCCGGGCCGGCCTCCTCACCCCGGCGCTGCGCGACCGCTTCGGCCTGATGCTCCGGGTGGATTTTTACCGGGTGGAGGATCTCGTCCAGATCACCAACCGGGCCGCCCAGGTGCTGGGGATTGAGATCGATGCCGACGGGGCCTGGGAAATCGCCCGGCGTTCCCGGGGCACCCCCCGCATCGCCAACCGCATCTTGAAACGGGTCCGGGATTACGCCCAGGTCCGGGGCGACGGCCGCATCGACCGCGGCTGCGCCGACGCCGCCCTCACCCTGCTGGACATCGACCAGCTGGGGTTCGACCGCATGGACCGCCAGATTCTCCTCACCGTCCTGGAGAAGTACGATGGCGGGCCGGTGGGTCTGGACACCCTGGCCGCGGCCCTGTGTGAAGAGCGGGACACCCTGGAAGACGTCTACGAACCCTATCTGATGCAGTGCGGCTTCCTAAAGCGCACCCCCCGCGGCCGCATGACCACCAACCGGGCCGCGGAGTATTTCGCCAAGTTGCCCCGCAAAGGGACCCACCCCGCCTTATTTTCCTGAGGCGGCCCTCACGCCCGCCGGGCCTCCGCGAGCCTCCCCGTCCCCGGCGGTGGCCGCAAAAAATTATCTCGCCTTTTTCAAGATTTCCAGCGCCTTCTCCAACGGCCCCAGCACCTCATAGATCGGTTCGCACGCCAGACAATTCACAATGTTATCCCGCCCCCGGGCGGTAAACACGGTTTCCCGGGTCCCCTCGCACTGGCAGTCTTTGGCGGCCTGACGGAGTTCTTCCACCAGCCGGGGTAAAGGCAGATTATCGATATCCATATCCTTCAGTTCTTTTCCCATGCGTCGCTCCTTGGATGGCAAATTTTTAGCCCATGCTTCAATTAAATCCACAAAGGACCGGTGGGGGCGGGTTTTAAACCCGCCCCTCCTATCAAACTTTCCTGCGGCCCCGCTGTAAAGACTTCCCTATACCATAAGGAGCGCGTCCCCCCGGCGCAAGGCCCCGGGAAGATCAGGTTGCGCATCCCGCCTCAATCGTTATATTATGTGCAGCGAACTACCCGGTAATAGTGAGGTATGAGGTAAGCATGGCCGAGAAACCACCTTCCTCCATGGCCCGTTACGCCGTCTGGTATGTGCTGGCCTTAATCATGTTGCTGTCGGTTTTTCAATATTACAGCGCCGTGCAACAATCCGTGGAGATCAGTTACAGCGAATTCCGCCATTTGGTCCAGCTCAAGGGCGTCGATGACCTGACCGTCAGCCTCGACGTTATCACTGGGACCCTTTTGCCCGACGGCATCGACGCCTTGGCCAAAGAGAGGAAAAAACCCGACCTGCCCCAGACCCTGGCCAAGCAATTTGACAAGAAAAAGCCCACCTTCTCCACCGTGAGGCTGGAAGACCCCGACCTGGTGAAGCTCTTGGCCAAGGATAACATCAACTATCGGGCCGTCCAGGAAAAGACCTGGCTCACCTCTCTCCTTTCCTGGGTCTTCCCCTTCCTGCTGCTCATCGCGATCTGGGTCTACTTTTTCCGGAAGATCGGCGGCGGCGCCGGCGGCCTGATGACCGTGGGCAAGAGCAAGGCCAAGGTCTATGTCCAGGACGAAACCAAGGTCACCTTTCAGGATGTGGCCGGCGTGGAAGAAGCCGAAGAGGAACTGAAAGAGATCATCGAATTCTTGAAGAACCCGGCCAAATTTCAGGTCTTGGGGGGGAATCTTCCCAAAGGGGTCATGCTGGTGGGTCCCCCGGGCACCGGCAAGACCCTGTTGGCCCGGGCCGTGGCCGGCGAGGCCGGGGTGCCCTTTATGAGCCTCTCCGGCTCCGATGTTGTGGAGATGTTCGTGGGGGTGGGCGCCGCCCGCGTCCGGGACCTCTTTGCCACAGCCCAGGAAAAGGCGCCGTGCATCATCTTCATCGACGAACTGGACGCCATCGGCAAGGCCCGGGGCCTGAGCCCCCTGGGCGGCCCGGAAGAACGGGAAAACACCCTGAACCAGTTGTTGTCCGAGATGGACGGCTTCGACACCCGCAAAGGGGTAATCATCATGGCCGCCACCAACCGGCCGGAGATCCTGGATCCGGCCCTGATCCGCCCCGGGCGCTTCGACCGCCACATCCTGGTGGATCGGCCCTCCCTCAAGGGCCGGGAAGATATTCTGCGGATCCATACCCGGAACATCAAGATCTCCCCGGAGGCCGACCTCCATACCCTGGCGGCCCGCACCCCCGGCATGGTGGGCTCGGACCTGGCCAACATCGTCAACGAAGCGGCCCTGCTGGCGGCCCGCCGCAACAAGTCCAGCGTCGAGATGGATGACTTTGAGGCGGCCATCGACCGCGTCGTGGCCGGCCTGGAAAAGCGCAACCGGGTCATGAACCCCAAGGAAAAAGAGATTGTGGCCTATCACGAGACCGGCCACGCCCTGGTGGCCGAAGCCCTGCCCACCACCGACCGGGTGCACCGGGTCTCCATTATCCCCCGGGGCATCGGCGCCCTGGGCTACACCATGCAGCTGCCCACCGAAGACCGCTACTTGATGACCAAGACCGAACTGGAAGACCGCATGGCCGTGATGATGGGCGGCCGGGTGGCCGAAGAGCTGATCTTTAACGAGATTTCCACCGGGGCCCAGAACGACCTCTACCGGGCCACCGACGTCGCCCGCTCCATGGTGCGGGAGTACGGCATGAGCGAACGCCTGGGGCCCCTCACCTTCGAACGGGAGCGCCGCCCCCTCTTCCTGGACACCATGATGCCCCCCACCTCCAAGGATTACAGCGAAGCCACCGCCCAGGAAATCGACCAGGAGGTGGCGACCCTGGTGTCCCGGGCCCATCAACGGGCCCGGGAAGTCCTGGAAAAGGACCGGGCCGTCCTGGAAAAAGCCGCCAAAATTCTCCTGGAGAAAGAGGTCCTAGAAGGCGAAGAATTGCGGGAGATTTTGAATTCTCACGGCCAGGAGCAAACGGCCTGACATGATGTTAGGGCGGGTCTCCGGACTCGCCGCCACCTGCGGATGTTGCGCCGGGCGCCCCCTCCCTCTTTGCTTGCCTCAAACAACTTGCTGCTAACCGAACCGGTGAGAAGAACCCATTTTTCCCCCGCAATTTTTCTGCTTATGCTATCCTGAGCCCGGTAAAATGACGTCCGTGGGGAGGCGACCATGAAGGGTATTTCCCTTTTTTTTGGTAAAGCCCGCTTACTGCTGACCGGAATTCTGATTTTATTGTCAGCAGCTATGCCTGCCTTCGCTGGCCAGGAGATCAAGTCCGTCGCCACCCGGCCGGGGGTCACGGTGCAAGTCCTTCTCAATACCCCCGCCACTCCTGCGAAAGCTGTCCTGGTCATGTTCCCTGGAGGGGAAGGGATTGATTCTTTTAAAGAAAACGGCGGCCAGATTCAGTTGAGCCAGAATTTCCTGGTGCGAACTTCGCCGAAGTTTGTCGAGCAGGGATTGGCGGTGGCCATTGTAGACGCTGCTTCTGACCAGGCCAACGGCATGTCCGCCGGGTTCAGGAATTCACCGGAACACACTCAAGATATCCATAAGGTCATCGACTTCCTGGACACCCGGGGATTAAAACCCATATATCTTGTGGGCACCAGCCGCGGAACGCTTTCGGTCGCCTATCTGGGGATCGAGCTTCAAGATCACCGCGTCAAGGGCCTGGTGCTCACCTCCAGCCTGGGTGGAATTATCAGCGGCTTCTCGGTGAACCGCATTACTCTGCCGGTCCTCCTGGTGCATCACCGGGATGATGGCTGCAAAGTTTGCCCCTTTCAGGATGCTGTAGCGCTGAAGACTAAGCTTTCCCGCGCCTCCAAGGTTGACTTTGTCGAGGTGCTCGGAGGCAGTCCGCCGCAATCCGATCCTTGCAAGGCCATGAGTTATCACGGGTTCTTGGGCCGGGAAGACCAGGTGGTGCAGGTGATCGCGGACTGGATCGCCGGCAAACCGGTCCCGGCGCAAATAGGCAATCAATGACCAGAGGCGTGGGTAATATCTTTTTTTCGGCCGGCGCGGCCTTACAAGATTATCTCCTGAAGGAGGCTGACCCCGAGGCCCTGGTGCTCATCCCCCACCAGCGCCTGGCCCACCAAATCCGGCATCGGCAGCGCCTGGCCGCCCTGGCGGCCGGCCGCCCCGCCTGGGAACCCCTGACCCTTTTCACCCTCAACGCCTGGTGGTCCGAACTCTTCCAGGGGCTGTGGCCCCAAGCCGCCCTGGCCTCGCCCCTGGTGCGCCTGGCCCTGTGGCGTCAAGCCCTGACGGCCGCCCCGCCGCCGCCGGGGCCCACCTCGGAGCTGGCCTGGGCCCAGGTTTTGGACGATACCCACACCCTCCTGGGCCGGTACGCGCTGCCGGCGCTGGCGCCGGGGCCGGATGATTCGCCCCTCATCACCTGGCGCCGCCGGGTGACCCGCATCTTCATTGACCTCTTGCGCCAGGGAGATTGGTTGAGCCCCGGGGAACTCCCGGCCTTCCTCACCGCTGCCCTCCAGGGGGGCAAGATCGCCTTACCTCCCCTACTGCTGGTCGCGGGCCTGGAAACTCCGGCGCCCACCGAAGCACTCTGGCTCCAGGAAGTCAGCCGCCGCACCCGGGTGGTTCACCTCCAGGTGCGGGGCGACCTTGCGAACGTGGGCGAGGCAGTGGCCCTGCCCGACCCCGGCCAGGAACTCCACTGGGTGGCAGCCCGCCTGGTGGAACTGGCCGCGAGCGGCCTGCCGCTGCACCGCCTGGCCGTCACCGCCCCGGCCATCGATACTTACACTCCCCAACTGCGGCGGGTCCTGGCCGAATTGCTGGGGCCGCCCCACTCCCCCGAAGGCTGGGCCTACAATTTCTCCCAGGGCCCGAACCTCTCGGAAGTCCCCCTCTTGCAGGCCGCCCTGCTCCCCCTGGCCTTCGTCGCCGCCCGGGAACGCCGGGAAGACCTGGTCTCCCTGCTTCTCTCCCCTTATTACGGCCAGGTGCAGGTCCATGGCGGCCCCCCGGCCCACTGGGATCTGATCTTCCGGGAGCGTCGCCTGGATCAGGGCTGGGAGCAGCTGCGCCAGGCGGTGCTCCGCTCCCGGCCCTCCGGGGCCGAGACTGCGCTTCTGCAGCGCCTGGACCGCGTCTGGAACTCCCTCAAGGGACCCGACGCCCCGGCCGGGCAGTGGTGCCGCCGCCTGCGCGCCGCCTGGCAGGAACTGGGCTTTCCCCGGGGGCTCGGTGAGGGCGAGAGGGAACCCTGGCATCGTCTTGAGGCGCTCCTCCCCGAACTCGAAACCGCGCTGGGCTCGCTTTCACTTACGGCCGGAGATTTTCTTGAGTGGCTGATCCTCGGGGCCCAACGGCTTATCCTGCCCGGACCGGGGATTCAGGCCGCCGGCATCCAGGTCCTGGGCCTCCTGGAGATGCGGGGCCTGGACTTTTCCCAGGTCTTCTGCCTGGGGATGAACTCCGGGACCCTGCCCTCCCCGCCCCGGCCTCTGCCCTTGCTCGCCGCCGCCGAAAAACGCCTGGTTCTGGGCGGGACGTATCAGAGCCAGCATCACTTTGCCGCGGAACTCTTCCACAATTTGTTGGGCGCCGCTCCCCGCCTCACCCTGACCCGGCCCCGGGTGGTGGACCAGGAGGAACGGGTGAGCACCCCGCTCTATCTGGGGGAGTGGCGCCAGGCCGACCTGCCGGTGCTCAGCGTCCCGAACCCCGCCTGGCTGCGCTCCCCCGCCATCCAGGCCGTGTTCCACGCCCCGGCGGTTCCCGCCTTTCCGGGGTACCCCGACCCTACCCTCCCCTTTCCCCTGCCCGGGGAAATCTCCTTGAGCCAGGTGAGCACCGCCCTGAGCTGCCCCTGCCGCTTCCTGCTGGAAAACCTGCTGAAAATCAGGGAACTGCCCGAGATCGAGGCCGGCCTGGATCCCCGGGCGCGGGGCCAACTGCTCCACGAAGTCCTGGCCCGCTTCACCACGGCCTTTCAGGAGATCCTCGCGGCGGATCAGGCCTGGGACCCCGAGCGCGCCCGGTCACTGCTCCAGGAGGCCGCCCGCCGGGCGCTGGCCCCGTTGAGCCTCGACCTCCACTGGCAGGCCGAGGCGGACCGCTGGCTGGGAGAGGCCGGCTTGCTGTGGGAGTGGCTGCGCCTGGAACGGGAGCGTTTCGAGGCCGGCTGGCGCTGGCAGGGCTCCGAAGTGGCCTTCCAAGGCCTACGGGGCCAAGACTGGCCCTTTAGCCTGCGCGGCCGCATCGACCGCCTGGACTATCACCCGGAGAATGACGACCTGGTGGTCTGGGATTATAAGAGCGGGGAAATCCCCAAAAAGGGCAAGGTATTGGATGATCTGGAGGAATCCCAGCTCCCCTGCTATCTCCTGGCCGTTGAGCAAGGGCGGCTGCCGGTCCTCCCGGAAGCCGCCAGCTTGCGGGCCGGGTTCATCGGCCTTAAATCTCCCCGGTCCCACCACTTGAAACACGAGGATTTCGGCGCCGCCCCGGAAAAGTGGCGTGAGGCCGCCCTCGCCTTTGCCGCCAAGGTCACGGCCCTGGGCCGCCGCCTGGCCGCGGGGGATTTCCGTCCCGACCCCGCCCCGGCCCCGGAGAAGCCCCACGGCGGGGCCTGTCAATATTGCCCCTACGAGCTGGTCTGCGGCTTTGCCCCGGAGCCGGCCCCGGACCTGGAAGAGGAATCGTAGGGGCGGTTCGCGCACCGCCCCTACGGAACTACCATGACTCATAAACCAACCCCGCCCGCCGACCAAGCCATCCGGGACCAGGCCCTGGCCCCTGGCGAAAGCTTTCACCTGGAGGCCCCCGCCGGCTCCGGCAAGACCTCGGTGCTCCTGGCCCGGTTCCTCACCCTCCTGGCCCGGGTGGATGCCCCCGAAGCGATGCTGGTCCTGACCTTTACCCGCAAGGCCGCCGGCGAGCTGCGCGCCCGGGTCATGGCCCTCCTCTGGGAACGGCAGGACCCGGGGGCCGATGCCTCCCCCCTTGACCTGAAGCTTCACGAGTTGGCGGCCGAGGTCTTCCGCCGCCACGGCGATGAGCTTCAGCTCAAGCTAACCCCCGAGCGCCTCCCCATCATGACCTTCCACGGTTTTTGCGCCCAACTCCTGAAGCTGGCCCCCCAGGAGGCCGAGGTGCCCCTGGAGTTCAAACTGCTGGAAGAGGACGAGGCCCGGTGGCTCAAGGCCGAAGCCCTGGATGAGATGCGCCGGCGGCTGAACGGCCGCCCCGGCCGCGACCCGGTGCGCCAGGCCCTCATCCGCCGCCTGGTGCGCCTCAACAACGACTGGCCGCGCCTGTCCAAGGAACTGGACGGCCTGCTGTCCCGCCGGGACAGCCTGAGAGACTTCCTGGACCTGGCCCGGGTCAGCCGGGATGCGGCCGCCTACCGGCAGCTCCTGGAGGACCGGTTTAAGATGGTGCTGCGGCCGTCCCTCCAAGACCTGCGGGCGTCCCTGGCAGGCTGCGCCTTGGGAAACGCCTGGCCGGGGTTTTGCCGGGCTGTGCAGGGGTCTGGCCATGGCGGCCTCATCCCGCCCGACCTGCCCGGGTCCGAACCCTCGGATTTAGCCGCCTGGCAAGCCATTGCCGAAGTTCTGCTCACCAAGCAGGGAGACCCCCGCAAACGGCTCTCTCCTAAGGACGGGTTCCCCGAAGGCTTTGATCAAAAGACCTGGGCCCCCCTGATCCAGGACCTGCCGCCGGCGGTGGTCAGGTCTTTGAAGCAGTGCCGGGACCTGACCCCCACCGGGGCGTCTTCGGAGGAGGCCCATGCCCTCCAGGACCTGGTCATCCTGGTGGGGGAGGCCCTGCGTGTCTACGAACAGCTCTGCGCCCGGAAGCGCGCCCTGGATTTCGTGGACCTGGAGGCCGCCACCCTGAAACTCCTTACCGAGGACGACCCCACCGAGGTCATGCTCCGCCTGGATTGGCGCCTCAAGCACCTCCTGGTGGACGAATTCCAGGACACCAGCGAAAACCAGATGCAGCTGCTCTGCCGTTTGATGGCCGGCTGGCAGGATAGCTCCGGCCGCACCCTGATGGTAGTGGGGGACCCCAAGCAGTCCATCTATGGTTGGCGCCAGGCCAAGCCCCGCCTCTTCATGGCCTCCCGGGAAGGATTGCCCTGCGGCGGCGCCGAACCCCTGCCCCTGACGCCCCTGACGCTGTCCACCAACTTCCGGGCCACCCGGACCCTGATTACCTGGGCCAACGAGGTCTTCGGGTCCACCGTCATGCGCACCGGCGCCGCCGGCGCCACGTTCCATCCGGCCGCATCCCGCCCCGGCGCCCCGGAGGGGCCCGCCCCGTCTCTCACCCTGTTTACCGGGGAAAACGACTTGGCGGCCCGTGAACTCGAAGCCCGCTGGCTGGCCCGGCAGGTAGCCCAGGCCATGGCTGATCTGGGGCCGGATGATAAAATCGGCATCCTGCTCTTCAGCCGCACCCACCTGCCCCGGTATCTCCAGGCCTTATACGATGCCGGGCTGGCGGTCCGGGTCCGGGAGGGCCTGAAGCTGGCCGAGAGCCGCGCCGTGGCCCACCTGCACAATCTGGCCCGGGCCTTGACCCGGCCCCAGGACGAAGTGGCCTGGGCCGCGGCCCTCAGGGGTCCCTGGGGCCCCCAACCCCTGGCTACCCTGGCCCGGGTGGCCCTGGCCCCGGGAGATCTGTGGCCCGAAAAATTGCGCCGGCTTGCCGAACAGGTTGACTGCCCCGCCGACTTAACGGCCTTGGCCGACTCCCTGGTAAACGCCCGGGGCCAGGTGGGGCGGCGGCCTCTGGCCGACATCCTCACCGACTGCCTCGAGGCGATCAACGCCTGGGCCGGGATCGCCGCCTGGGAAGGCCCCCTGGGCGTGGCCAACGCCAGGGCCTATCTGGACCTCCTGGCCGCGGCGGAAGCCGGGCTCCCCGAAGCCACCTTCGTCAAGGCCGACTTCAACCTCCAGGAGGCCTTTCAGCCGCCGGACCCCCGGGCCCAGGCCTCACCGGTGGAGATCCTGACGGTGCACGGGGCCAAAGGCCTGGAGTTTCACCAGGTCTTTCTCCCCTTCTTGGACTGGCAGCCCTTGAAGAGTGAATCCAACACCCCGCCTTTCCTCCTGGAGGAGATTCCCGGCCGCAGCAGTCACGGCCTGGCCCTGGCCCGGCCCTACGTCCGGGAAAAACAGAGCTCCCTTTATCTGCTCTTGCGGGATTTGAAAAACCAACGGGTAGTGGACGAGGCCCGGCGCGTCTTCTACGTGGCCGTAACCCGGGCCCGGCAGCGCCTGGTCATGTCCGGCCTCGCCCGGCAGGATAAGCAGGGCAATTGGCGGGCCTCGGGCGACGGCCCCCTCACCTGGCTCCGAGAGCATTACCGGCTCGACCTGCCGCCTGCGGGGTTTTCCCTAAGCTGGCCCGAGCCGGAAATGCAGGTGGAACTGCTCACGGAGGTCCAGCCTCAGACCGGCGAGATTGCCAGTCCCCCGGCCTTGCCCGCCGCCTGGGACTTTCACCCGGAAGCCGCGCCCTATGAGGTGAGTCTCCCCTCCCAGTTGGCGGCGCCGCCGGATGAGACGGCCTCCCTCCGGGAAACCGCATTGCCCGAGGACGGCGATGCGGCCCGGCTCCGGGGAGTGGTCATGCACCGGGCCCTTCAGACCCTGGCCCTGGGGGGCCCCCTGCCGGAGGTGCCGGCCCTGGCCGCGGCTCTGCGCCAGGCGGGGCTGCCGGCCGCCGCGGCCGCCGCCCTGGCCCCGGAAATTCAGGCGGAGCTGGCAGCCTGCCGTGAGGACCCGTTCCTGACTTCTCTGCTGGCCCCGGCAACCCCCGGGGCGGCCAGCGAATGGCTCCTGGAAGACCAACCCCAACCGGGCGCTATCCGCCGGGGCGTCATCGACCACCTGGCCTTCGACGGCAGCCATTGGTGGCTCCTGGATTACAAGTCCTCCCGCCCCGCCCCCGGGGAAGACTGGGAGGCCTTCATCGCCCGGGAAACCGAAAAATACCGGCCCCAGCTTGCGGCCTACCGGGAGATGGCGGCCAAGGCCAAGGGCCTGGCGTCGCCGGAGGCTATCCGGGTGGTCATCTATTTCACCGCCTGCCGGAGGGGAGTGGAAATCTAGGGATTGCAGTTATTTAATATATACTGTTACGAATAGTGGGGTTTTGATAGTGGCAAGTTATCTTAAATAGACTATGGCAGAGATTTTCATCCGAAAAAATCAACGATATAAAACGTTTCTAAAAAATTAACCGAAAAGTTGGGGAGATATAAAGGTCTCTCCGTGGCGAATAGTATTTATGGCAGAAAGGAGGGTATGGTCCACATCTTCTTTAAGGAGGTAGCCATCAGCCCCTTTTGACATAGCTTGATAGAAGTACTCTTTACTCTTGTGCATAGTCAGAATCAAGATTTTAACTTCGGGGTGAAGCCCCTTTATGAGCTTGATTGCTTCCAGACCCCGAAGTCTGGGCATGGATATATCCAGGATAACCATATTGGGGGTAGATTCTTCTAAGAGCCTTAAGAGCTCAAGACCATCGGCAGCTTCGTCAATCACCACCAATTCATGGTCTTCCTGAATAATTCTCTTAATCCCCTGACGCACCAGAGCATGATCGTCAGCCAGGATGATATTATATTGACTCATATTTTAAACCATTGACTTTCCCAACCTGTATGGGAACAACAAAAGATACCCTGGTTCCTTGGCCTTCCTGACTGGAAATCTCCAGACTCCCTCCCAGTATGCGAACCCTTTCATTCATAGCCGCCAGGCCTAATCCTCCGTCTCTGGCATCTCGTGCCACCTTAGTCATATCAAAACCCTTGCCATTATCTTCCACCTGAAATGATACATAAGCATCATGTGTTTGTGCCCTCACCTCTATTTTATTGGCCGAGGAGTGCTTGACGATATTGGTTAAAGACTCTTGGAAGATCCGGTAAATGCAAATTTGACTTTCTCGATCAAACAAATTGTCAATCTCATCCATCACGATTGACCAATTAATATTATGCAGGTCCCCGAATTCCCTCACCAGGTGCCTAAGAGCGGCAGAAAGGCCCAGGTCTTCCAACGCATAGGGGCTCAGGTCCTGGGAAAGCCGACGTATATTGTCAATAATCCCATCTATTTCTCCGAGCAGATCAAGCGAATCCTTCCGTAACCCGATCTGGTCGGGCGACAGATTCTTCTCAATATTTCTCAGTTTCATCTTTAAGATTATGAGCGCCTGCTGAACCTCATCATGCAATTCTCGGGAGATTCGATTGCGCTCGCTCTCCTGGGCTGTTAAGAGTTGGGATGCCAGGTAGCGAAGGTTTTGTTCAGACTCTCGTAAGTTTTCTTCTGCCTGTTTGCGCTCAGTAATGTCGATCCCCAGAGTTAAGACCAGCAGACCATTATCGACGCAGAACGGGTAATGGTAGATCTCATAGGTTCTGGCATTCAGGGGAGAGTTCCACTCAAATTTTTGCGGCACCTTCGTCCTCAAAACCTCCAGGGTATGACAATCCTCACATGGTTCGCTTCTTCCCCGCAAGACCTCGTAGCAGGGCTTGGCCCCCGGTTCACCAAAGACCTCCTTGAAACGACGATTTGCAAAACGAATCATGAAATCCGGCCCCCTTAAGTGAACAAAGGCTGGCAGGCTATTCAGAAGGGAAAAGAGCTTTTTCCGCTCGGACTCTAAGGCTATCTCGGCTCGTTTGCGCTCAGTCGCATAGCGTATGGCCCTGAGCAGCAGCCTGGCATTGGTTTCCCCTTTGATCAGATAATCCTGGGCTCCCTGCCTTATCGCGGTTAGGGCCAGGGTCTCGTCGTCCAGGCCGGTCATCAGCACAAACGGCACTTCGGGGGCATGGGTGTAAGCCCTGGAAAACGTATCGATGCCCCGGCTGTCAGGGAGACCCAGGTCTAAGAGGACCAGGTCCACTTTGCCAGCCGAAAGGCGCTCCAGCCCTTCGGAAAGCTGCGACACCCATGCTAACTCAAAGCCGTCACCGCCTGCTTCCGCCAGCATTTCCCGGATGAGCCGCGCGTCCCCGGGGTTGTCTTCCACTAAGAGAACCTTGGTAATTTCGGCCATCATCATCTCAATTACCTCGGAGGCAGCATGACCACCGTGAGCCAGAAGTTTTCGATGGACTTGACCACTCCGAGAAATTGGTCCAGGTCCACCGGTTTGGTGATGTAACAGTTGGCGTGCAGATTATAACTCTTCAGGATGTCCTGCTCGGCCTTGGAGACCGTCAGGATGACCACGGGTATGCGTCTCAGCTCCGGGTCCTCTTTGATCTCGGCCAGCACCTCCCGGCCGTTCATCTTCGGCAGGTTCAGGTCCAGGAGCACCAAGTCGGGACGGGTGGCATCGGCGTATTGCCCCTGCCGCCGGAGGAAGGCCATGGCCTGCACCCCGTCTGCCACGGTGTGGAGGTTGTTCCGCACCTTCCCTTCCTTGAGGGCCTCCACCGTCAGACGGACGTCGCCCGGGTTATCCTCCACCATCAGAATCTCAATAGGTCTGCAACTCTCCCTGCGCCCGCTCATTGCTGTTCTCCTTGCGTCAGGCTGAAATAAAAAGCGGCGCCCTCACCGGGTTTGGACTCCACCCAGATACGACCGCCATGGCGCTCCACGATTTTTTTACAGATGGCCAGGCCGATGCCGGTGCCGGGAAATTCCGAGCGGTGGTGCAACCGCTGAAAGATCATAAAAATGCGTTCCTGCTGCTCCGGGGCAATGCCGATGCCATTGTCCCGAACTGCGAAAACCCATTGGGGGCCCTGGTTCTCGACTGAGACGTGAATTCGCGGCGTCTCCCGGCCCCGGAACTTGATGGCGTTGGCGATGAGATTTTGGAACAGTTGGGTGAGCTGCACCTCGTCGCCCGGCACGGTGGGCAACAGGTCGTGGGTGATGACCGCGCCGCTCTCCTCGACAGACCTGGTGAGGTTATCCAGCGCCATCTGTAAGACCGCGCCGCAATCGGTGGGTACGAATGGCTTGCCCCGGGTGCCCACCCGGGAGTAGGCCAGCAGATCGTTGATGAGGCTCTGCATGCGGGTGGCGCCGTCCACCGCGAAGCCGATGAACTCGTCGGCGTCCTTATCCAGTTGGCCCCGGTAGCGCCGGGCCAGGAGCTGGGTGAAGCTGGCCACCATCCGCAGGGGTTCCTGCAGGTCGTGGGAAGCCACGTAGGCGAACTGTTCCAACTCTGCATTGGAGCGGGCCAGCTCGCCGGCGTATTGAGCCATTCGCTGCTCGGCGCGCCGGCGCTCGTCAAGCTCTACGGACAGGTGGGCGTTGGCGTCCCGCAATTCTTCGGTGCGCTCCGCCACCTTGATTTCCAATTCGTCTTTGGCCCTTTGCAGGAACTCGGCGCTCCTTTTGATGGTGAGGAACAAGGGAGCGATGGACAGCACCCCGCCCAACATGAAGGCGGAGATGGTCAGCGCCACTGCATCGTCCGCCAGGTTGGGAGCTCCCAGCGGATCGCCTGAAACCAAGCGCCACAGGGAGAAGGAGCGCCTGAAGGCCATGACGCAAAAGGCCCCGGCGATCAGAGCCCAGGAGGCCCGTCCCCCCGTGACCCGGATCAGCCTCAGGGCGAAAAACGCGGCAGTTAACTGCAGCACGACTGCGGCTAACTGGACCAGGGCGGAAACCGTGAATGGTAAGGATATCTCCACAAATATCTCATAGCACACCGCATCACAAAAATACAAGCTTCTGCCAACTTCCTCAGAGCAGAAGCCGACAGGATCAGGCTTGCTAAACTGAGGAACAAGGTGGCCAGCAGTTAACTTCTAAGGATGGAAGCAAAATTCTATCGGAGAATGGCTATCTGCTCTGGCCAGAAACTTATCAATTGCCTTAAAACTTGCTATATATGATCCATATGAAGGGTTTGGAAAAACCGCCCCGGGATCGTTGCGGCAAAAGTAACCGACGCAAACCGCAATGCCTCTTCCTTGTGCTATGCTGGCTGCTGCTGCCCCTCTGCTCCGCCCAGGCCCAGGAAACCCTGGAGGACCAGTCCATCCGCTTCCGGCTCATCCCCGGCGGCGCCTATCTCTTGGGTTCCCCGCCCAACGAGACCGGCCGCTACGCCGATGAAGCCCAGCCCCATAAAGTGAGCCTGACGCCCTTTTATATCAGCGTCACCGAAATCACCAACGCCCAGTACGGCCGCTTTCTCAAGGCCACGGGGTACCCTGCGCCGCTCTATTGGAAGGACAAAAACCTCAATGGCCCCAACCAGCCGGTGGTGGGCGTCACCTGGCACGACGCCGTGGCCTTCTGCGGCTGGCTCACCACCGTCACCGGGGTGCCCCACCAGCTCCCCACCGCCGACCAGTGGGAAGCCGCGGCCCGGGGGGGCTTGGTCAGCCAGCCGTACCCCTGGGGGGCTGCGGCCCCGGATGCCGGCGGCGTCTTCCGGGCCAATTTCCGCACCGCGCTCCCCGGGGCCGCCGGGTTCCCCTTCACCGCCCCCGTGGGCTCTTTTCCCGCCAATGGCTATGGCCTCTTCGATATGGCCGGCAACGTCGCCGAGTGGTGCCAGGACCGTTATGTGCCCCTCACCTCCGGCGGCCCCTTCAAGCCCGGGGTCTTACGCCTCCTGAAGGGCGGCTCCTTCCTCAATGGGCCTCGGGACCTGCGCCCCGCCGCCCGCCAGTCCGCCCCGCCCCACTATGCCGACGGCTATATCGGCTTCCGGGTGGTGCGTCTGCCCCATCCCTGACCCCATATTTTTTTCTCACTTCGATCCATTTTATCTTGTCATGATCGTGTATAGATGGTATCCTGTCTAAAAGGGTGCAGTTTAAGAAAAATGGGATATTTAAGAAAGCGGAGGAGAAATTAATGGCTGAGTTAGAATTCGAAAATCTTTCCATGGACCCCGCGGCCCAGGAGCTGATCAAGAAGGCCCAGGCCGAAGGCGTTGAGACCATTTGGGACCGGGCCAAGGCCATGAAGCCCTGCCCCATCGGCATTGAAGGCGCCTGCTGCCGCATCTGCGCCCAGGGGCCCTGCCGGGTGCCGCCCCCCAAGAAGAAGGAAGGCGAGACCGGCGAAGAGAAGAAGCAGCGTATGGGCCTGTGCGGCGCCACCGCCGAGACCATCGTCGCCCGGAACTTCGCCCGTATGGTGGCCGCCGGCACGGCAAGCCACAGCGACCACGCCCGGGGCGTGGCCAAACTGTTCATCGAAGTGGCCAACGGCCGGACCCAGGGCTACCAGATCAAGGACGTGGCCAAGCTGCGCCGGGTCGCCCGGGATTGGGATGTGGCCGTCAGCGAGGGTGAAGGCGACGACGCCAAAGCCCGCCCCGCCGTCGACATCGCCAAAGAGCTGGGCCCCAAGGTCCTGGCGGAGTTCGGCCAGCAGGAAGGCGAGATCAACTACGTCCGCCGGGCCCCCAAGAAACGCCAGGAGATCTGGCGCAAACACGGGGTGGTGCCCCGGGGCATCGACGTCGAGGTGGTGGAGCTGATGCACCGCACCCACATGGGCGTGGACCAGGACTACCACAACCTCATCAAGCAGTCCACCCGCTGCGCCCTGGCCGACGGCTGGGCCGGCTCCATGATCTCCACCGACCTCCAGGACATCATGTTCGGCTGCCCCACCCCGGTGGCCGGCGAAATCAACCTGGGCGTCCTCAAAGAGGACCACGTCAACTTGGTGATGCACGGCCATGAGCCGCTCTTGCCCGAAATGCTCTACGTGGCGGCCCAGGAGCCGGAGTTGATCGCCTACGCCCAGTCCAAGGGCGCCAAGGGCATCCAACTGGCCGGCATGTGCTGCTCCGCCAACGAAGTGCTCATGCGCCACGGCGTGCCGGTGGCGGGCAACTACCTGCACCAGGAACTGGCCGTCATCACCGGCGCCGTGGACGCCATGGTGGTGGACGTGCAGTGCGAGATGCAGGCCCTGGCCAACGTGGCCAAATGCTACCACACCAAGATCATCACCACCGACGACCGGGCCAAAATGGAAGGCTCGGCCATGCACATCCCCTTTGACGACCATCACGCCCTGGACGTGGCTCGCCAGGTGATCCGCGTCGCCATCGACAACTATCCCAACCGCCGCTCCCCGGTGCTGATCCCGTCGCATACGTCCCCCACCGTGGTGGGCTTCAGCTACGAGACCATCCAGTACCTGCTGGGCGGCTCCATCCGGGGTTCCTACAACACCCTGAACGACAACAACATCAACGGCCGCATCCGGGGCGTGGCCGGCGTGGTGGGCTGCAACAACTGCCGCACCGCCCAG
>JBKQVS010000048.1:0-8542 GCA_052139855.1 Desulfobaccales bacterium | reverse complement strand
GGAGGGGGGTGTGGGGGGAGGGGAGGGCCGTTGGCCCTCGCCTTCCCCCCACAAAGCCTTTCTTTCCTTCCCCACTCACCCTTCCAGCACAATCCCCGCGTACCCCACGAAGCTATCGCCGGGCATGACGTCGTAGCTGGTGTAGTAGTCGATCAGGGCGGCTTTCTGGGCCCCGGCGGCTTTAGCCGCGGCCACCGCGGCCACGGCCCCGCCGGCGCTGCAGGCGCTCTGGTCTTGGGCGGCCACTCTCAGCATGCCGCCCTCGTCCAGATGCAGGGTCTGGTCGATGAATTTCTTATCGTTGACCTCTTTCACCCACTTTACCGCTTCGGGGCCGTAGCCCTTGGGGGCGAAGCCGTAGTTGGGGCCGTAGTGGGTCAGGTCGGTGGACCCGAAGACCAGGATACTGACCTTTAATTCCTTGGCCACCGCGGCCACCGCCTGGCCCAGCTCCATGGCCGTATTGGAGTGAGGAGAGCGCAGCGCCAGGACTTTGGCCTGAGGGAAAAAGTATTTGACCAGGGGTAGTTGCACTTCGATGGTATTGTCTCCGGGGTATTCCTCCCGGAGGGTCAGGCGTTTAGCCAGGAGCGGATAGAATTCCGTGGCCAGGGGGATCTCTCCCAGGGGGGTCTCCCAGGCGTCGTCGGCCACCAGGAGCGGCGGCGAGTTGCCTCCCAGGTGGCCCCCGAAAACACACACCACCTGCGGTTGGCTGGCCTTGGCCGCTATATAGAAAACCCGGGCCGCGGCTTTGCCGGAAAAAAGCCAGCCGGCATGGGGCACGATGCCGCCAAAGACCGTGGTTCCCGGCGGCAGCGGCGGCGTCCCGGCGATGAATTGTTCGATTTCCGCCTTGCAGGCGCTGGGGCTGGCGGGGTACCAGCCCACGGGCAACATCCGGTCCCGGGTTCGCATGTCCGCCTCCTTTGCTGCGGGCCCTCCCCCCAAGAGAGGAGAAGTTTAAGGGCAGTATAAAGTAAAGTGCGTCTGGACCCCTTAGGGTTCCAGCCTGATTCTCCCGGGGGCCTGACCGGTCACCGCGCCCACCAGAGCCGCGTGAATGCTGTGATTCTTGAGGCACTCCAGAAAAGCCTCAGCCCGGTCCGGGGCCACGGCCAGGAGCAGGCCGCCGTTGGTCTGGGCGTCACTGCACAGGTCCACCAGCAGGGGATCGATGCCTGCCACCACCTGGAGGTGCTTTTCGCAGAACCTGCGGTTGGCGAAACTGCCCCCCGGCATCAATCCCAGGGCGGCATATTCTTTGGCCGCAGCCAGCACCGGCACCCGATGGGCGAAAAAGGTGATTTCGACCTTGCTGGCGGCCGCCATTTCCAGGGCGTGGCCCAAAAGGCCGAAGCCGGTGATATCCGTGACGGCATGTGGCGCCAGATTTTCCAGGCAGGCCGCCGGCAGCCGGTTCAGGGTCGTCATGACCCCGATGGCCGCAGCCGCGGCTGCAGGCGATGCCAGGCGCCCTTTCATGGCGGTGGCAATAACGCCGGTTCCCAGGGGCTTGGTGAGGACCAGCGCATCGCCCTCCCGGGCCCCGCTGTTGGTGAGCACCCGGTCCGGATGGACCACGCCGGTCACCGCCAGACCGTATTTCAACTCCGTGTCATCGACGCTGTGGCCGCCCACCAGCAGGGCCCCGGCCTCATGGATCTTATCCAGGCCGCCGGCCAGAATCGCCTGGAGCGCCTCTTTGGGCACGGTCTTTACGGGGTAGCAGACAATGTTGAGGGCCGTCAGGGGCCGACCGCCCATGGCGTATACGTCGCTCAAGGCATTGGCCGCGGCAATCTGGCCGAACGTATAGGGATCGTTGACCACTGGGGTAAAAAAATCCACCGTCTGGATCAACGCAATCTCAGGTGTCAGGCGATACACCCCCGCGTCATCCGCCGTCTCCATGCCGACCAGGAGGTCGGGATGCGACTGGATGGGCAGAGCCTGCAAAATTTCCTCCAAAACCCCGGGAGGAACTTTAGCAGCTCAACCCGCGGCTCGGACCTGCTCCATCAATGGCTGATAACTCTTGTCGGTCATGTCTCTTCCTGGTAGATGGTTAAAACGCCTTGTCCACGCACTCCACTCGTCAGTATAACAGCTTAAGGCCGTATCTCCTAAACCTCCGGGTTATCTCCCCGCCGGCCCGGCTCAGGACCGCAAGGTGGCGATCAGGCCGTCCGGCGCCAGCAGCAGATCCAGAGCCGCCAGGATGTCCGGCGCCACCACGTCTGCCGCCAGCAGCGCCTCCACTGCTGCGCCCTCCGCCTGGAGCAGGGCGATCCCCAGAGCGGCTTCTTTGAGCATGAGCCGGTCGTTGCGGCCATTGCCCACCGCCACCGTCTGTTCGGCCCCCAGCCGCCGGACATATTCAACTTTGGCGTGCGCCTGGTCTCCCGGAGGAATGACGATCAGGTCGGCGGGCAGCGGTGCCACCTGTTCCCTCACCGTGCCGAAGGTGTCGGCCGTCAGAATGTGGATCGCCAGGCGGGGGGCCAGGATTGCCAACTTCTCCGGCACCCCCCGGATGAGCCGGCCATGTTCGGCGATGGTGCCGTTGTAGTCCAGGACCAGGTGGGTGAGCCGTAATTCCGTGAAGCCGGGTATGTTGATGCCGATCATCCAGGTCTCCCCGGCCGGCGGCGTCAGCGCGTCAGCCAGCCGCGGTTGCGCACCGTGAGGCAGGCGTAAGGGTAAATCCACTGGAGCAGGAAGAAGGCATAGTAGGTATAGATGACGCCGTAAATGAACTCCAGGTCCCGCTCCAGCCAGAGGTAATAGATCAGGTTGAGCAGGGAGGCCACGCCCAGGGCGGCCAGGAGTTTGATCAGGATCAGGGGGTAGACCACCACCGACGCCACCAGCAACCCGAAGAAGAGCAGCGTCAACGGGTATTCCAACTGGGCCAGGAAGAATTCTACAATGGGCAGGAGGCGATATTTCTCCCGGTACCGGGTAAACAGGTAGCCCAATTGGACCAGGGACTCCCGCACGTTGCCCCGCTCCCAGCGCAGGTACATGCGGCACACGCCTTTATAGGTCTCGGGAACCAGGGTATAGACCAGCGCGGTCCGCTGGTAATAGGTATAGTGGCCGGCCCGCAGGATAAAATTGGTCAAGGCCCGGTCTTCACTGTGGTGGCAGGGCGCCCCCAGGAAGGTTTGCCGCCGCCAGGCCGAGAGAATCGGCATCAGGGCGGTGCGCCGGTAGGCCGACAGCGACCCGGGGGTGCAGACCACCGCCCGGTACAGGGATTGGGAGGCCCGCAGGTAGTCCAGGTTGACGAAGCGTACGCCCTGCATCTTGCCCATGAGACTCTGGTTGCGGTTATAGACCTTGACGTTGCCGGCCACCGCCCCGATCCGCCCGTCGTGCAGCAAGGGGGCCACCAGGTGGCGCAGGGCCTCCGGGGCAATGATGCTGTCGGAATCGATGGTGACGAAAATCTCGCCCCGGCCCCGGGTGAACCCGGCGTAAAGCCCTTCCTTCTTGCCCCGGTTGGCGGCAAAGCGGATGGGCCGCACCAGGTGCGGGTAGCGCCGTTGGGCCTGCTGAATATAAAACCAGGTGTCATCGTCAGAGCCGTCGTCGATGCAGATGATTTCCATCCGCTCGGCCGGGTAATCCGAGGCGGCCACGGAATCGATGGCTTTCTCCACCATGGCCCCTTCATTGTAGGCGGGGATGATGACGGTAAGCCGGGGCCACGGTCCGTCGGTCAGCGGGTACGGCTTATAGCGGGCCCAGAGGACGGTGCGGAAAAGCTGAAAAATCAGCATCACCAGGGCGTAGCTGGCCCCCAGGGCCGGCAGAAACGAGGCGTAGGTCCGGGGGCTCAGGAGCTGCGCGTACGCCTGGAAGGAGCCGAACCTGACGGCCAGCACCAGGGCTACGGCGAGCAGGGCGGGAATCATGACCTTAAGTCCCGGGTCGATCCAGGGAGAGGGGGAGAGGCGCGGCTGTACCGGTTGCGAGACCCCCGGCTGGCGCCGCGCTCGCCAGGACAGGGTCGAAGTGCCGTTGGCCATAAGACGCATCAATCCTTGCGGCCATATCTATCAAAAAAAAGGCCGATTGGCCAGCAAAACCAGCCCGGCCGACACCCGAGGGAAAATTAATTTCCGGGAACCTGGAGCCGCTGGTTAAACCGCCGACTTTCCCCAGGTATTGATAACCTGAATAAAAACCCCCATTTTCCAAATGGGGACTTTCTTAAAGGATTCCGCAATATTTCCCCCCTTTGACAAAGGGGGGATAGGGGGGATTTTTCTCAGGGTTCAGGTGAAGAGAAGTACTCAATCAGATGCTGTGATTAATAACTGGTACCTGGGGCCGGACTCGAACCGGCACGGCCTTGCGACCGAGGGATTTTAAGTCACATGGGGTACGTTCTGAGGCCCAGGAAACCCGCATGGTTGACACATTCGGTTTCCACAGGGGCGCATGAATTTATCCCCTTTATCACCAAACCTACTCACCATTTTATAGGGTTCAAATATTTTTTGCCAAGTATAAATTCTTTTACCCTTATCCAGGTTCCAGGCAGCCTCCAGCCTTGGCGAGCGTTTTCCCGTCCCTGGAAAGCGCAAAACCCAAAACCCAGGTGGGGTCCCATATTCCCCCGCATCAGATAGAGCGCTTCGTATCCCAACCGGGTTTTTAAAAGTGTTCCCAATTTGTCCAACGATAGATTCTGATGCCGCGGGGCATTATTTTCCCTGGCCTCAAAAGTTGGTCACATGACCTCGATTTGAAGTCATCACCCCCCCTTTTTTTAATCCCAAAAATTTTAAAACCAAAAATATGGCCGGGGGATGGGGCCTTCAGGGGGCGATTTCCTGGGCTTCTCAGGAACACCCCTCATTTACCTCCCTGGCCCGCCCCTAATCGTGGCTTATTGACCTCCGGGATTGCCGTCAGCCCCGTGTCCTTCACCCTTCGTTGCCTGGATCAAGGAAGCCTTTTGGGCTGGCGTTGTAATAACAGATCTTGAAACACCATCTCACAACCCCGCAGCTTTCCCCCGAGATCATCGAACCGAGTTCAGGCAAACCGTTATTCGGAGTTAAACCACAAGATTTTGGCGCAATCGACAAGCAGCTATCATCTGTATATCACAATATATTTATTTGGTAGGGAGTAGCAAATAGATAGCAGTTAGTGAAACCTACGATGTTTGTCTAACAGACTGGTCTATGAGAATGGGCATAACAATACATTGTGCGCAAGTTGCATCGAATCTGCCTTCCCGGTTTTAAAATCAATTTATCGAATTTCAGTTTAGCTTCGCTTTTCTACCTTGCTCCCCAGATGCTTGCCCAAAAACTCTTCCATGGCCCGATAAAAGTCGAAGCGGTTCTCCTCGTTGCTGAAGCCATGGCCTTCGTTATCTTTGACCATGTATAAGACATTGATGCCGCGTTTTTTAAGAGCCGCGACAATCTGGTCGGACTCCGCCTTTTTTACCCTGGGGTCATGGGCTCCCTGGGCCACGAACAACGGCGCCTTGATCCTATTGGCGTGAAACAGCGGGGAAACTTCCGCCAGTAACTCTTTGTCCTTCACCGGGTCGCCCACCATCTCGTAAAACTTCTGAATCTCCAGACCCCAATAAGGCGGAAAGGACGCCAGTAAGGTAAAGAGATTGGAAGGGCCTACATAATCCACGCCACAGGCATAGAGGTCCGGAGTAAAAGTTACGCCCGCCAGGGTAGCATACCCCCCGTAAGAGGCGCCATAAATGCCGACGCGTTTGGGATCGGCGATGCCCTGTTGGATCAACCATTGCACCCCGTCCGTGATGTCGTCCTGCATCTTGCGGCCCCACTGTTTGAAACCCGCCTGCCAGAAAGCTTTGCCGTAGCCGGTGGACCCCCGGAAGTTCATCTGCAACACCGCCATGCCGCGGTTAACCAGGAACTGGACTTCTGGATCAAAGCCCCAACGGTCTCGGGCCCAGGGTCCGCCGTGGGGATTGACGACCGCCGGCAAGTTTTTCGGATCTGCCCCTTTGGGCAGGGTCAGATAACCATGAATGGTGAGGCCATCCCGGGATAGGAATTGAATCGGTTGCACATCGGCTAACTCGCTTTCCTGAAGCCAGGGGCTGACGTCGGCCAGTTTTTTCAGCTCGTGGTTCAACTGATTGTAGAGATAATACGCCCCCAGAGATTTATCGCTGTAGGTGCGGACGATTACCTTGGTTTCATCTTTGCTGTGCAGGTTTCTGCCCTCGCCGCCCGCCACTACCTCGTAGCCGGGCAGCTGCTCTTCCAGGGTCTCCTGCATCTGTCTCCGGGCCTTATCGAAGAAATAATAATGCCGTTTATCGGTAAAAAACGAAACCCCGGTAATGACCTTGCGTGCCTTCGACCGCAACAGCACTTCCACATCCACCTGCGGATGTTCGTAGATCAGGTCCAACAATTTGCCATTTTCAATATCGTAACGGTAAATCGCTTGCTTATCCCGGCCCAGGTTGGAGGATACATAAAGATATTGATTATCAAAGGTGAAAAACAGAGGCGCTAAAGTATCCTTGAAGTTGGTGGTGACCAGGGCTCTGAAGGGATCGGCTTCGGTTTTGCGATAGAGCAGGGTCTCATTAACCCCATCCGTGGCCTCTGCCACCCGGAGCTGGCCGGCGTTATCAGCCATCCATCCCGAGATGTTGCCGGGGTTCTCCCCCACCATCTTCATTGCGCCGGTATAGATGTTGAGCCGGTAGGCATCGAAGATTTTCGGATTACGTTTATTCATGCCGATCAAGATTTCGTCTCTGATATCTTCCTGCCCATCAATAATACTGACCCGGACATTCTCAAAGGGCGTCAGCTCTTTGAAGCCGGAGCCGTCGCGGTTGACGCCATAGGCCCGATAGTTCTCATCGCCGTTTTTGTCCATCAGGTAGAGGAGCCGCAGGTCGTTGGCCCAGCGATAATCGGTAATATCACGTTGGGTCGACTCGGTAATCCGGATGGTTTGTTCCTGACCGATCTTCTGGACATAGATGTTGAGCCGATGTTTCCAGGGCATCAGGAAGGAGAGGTATTCGCCGTTGGGGGAAATCTTGAATCCGGCTTTCTCCGGGTTCCGGAAGAAATCCTGCATCGGGATCAGCCGCACTTCTTTCCGCCCCGGTGGGGTCTTTTCGCTACACCCGGCCGTAACGATAAGCAGGCCAGCTATCCACAGGCAGAGCAAATTCTTACTGGTCATGAAAATTTCCTTAAGTTAAGAGACGATGGAGCGGTTAATATATCTAAACATGGTTGTGCCATAAATCTCAGAATCTATATGGCTCGGTATCGCTGAACTCGAACATGAAGGGAGTTTCCGGCTCTTCGGTTTTGGCGATTCTATCCGCGACCAAAATATGAGAATCGCACAAGACAGCCAAACGAATCTCTTTGATGCGCAGGTGAGGCTTTGGCAACTTCTGCGACAGGCTCCTCAGGGTCCCATAGACCTCCACCCATTGCCCATCCTCAAGTTCATTCAGTCGATCATACTTTACCCTGAACCCCACCCCTACCGAATCAGCCAGACAGCAAACTACCGCGCTCCTGAGAAGCACAAAGTGCCCCAAACGATCCGTTGGTTTAGTGCGTTTGACGATCCCCCGGACTACGTAGCGCTTATCTATCTTGTCTGGTTTGGGTTCTTGGCAGAGTGAGTAAAGTTCGCCAAGATTGATTTTTATGTACTCGAGGCCATTCATGGCCAGGCGAGATTTCTCTTCAGCAAGCCTTTCACCTCGGGACACCGCGTCAGCCGGGCTTTCCAAAAGAGCCTTGGAGTGGGCTTTTGGACTTACCGGTCTTCCTGAATTCCCCCAAAAGATGATTCCCAGGAAAATAAGGAAAATGCAAATCCTGAAATAGCTTGCCCGTTTGTTGTTCTTGAAGATGGCTATTGTGCCTATAAGAATCAGCATGGCCGCAGTCAAACCGGTCAGCCATTTAAATTTAGGATTCAGGAACCGCCAATAATCCCCGTAAACAACCAGCAGACCGGCATAGGCACCTATCGCCAGAAGGATGAGTCCCTCGATAATTCCACCGATTCTTCTCATCATCACCTGATCACTATCCCCAGCAGGAGCGATAAAATATAAATAAGGATTATCGGCACTACGATGAGCGTGAGCGCTATGCGCTTGCGGAACACCGCCCCATACATGGCGACGAGTTTAAGGTCAACCATTGGCCCAAGCGTTACGAAGGAGAGCTGGGCCACAACGGGAAAAGTGACAAAGGATGCTGCCACAAAGGCATCGGCTTGCGAGCAAATTGACAGAAAAAAAGCCAGTAACATCATCATCCCAATGGCCAGGAAGACGTTGTCTTGAAAAAAAGCCAGCCACTCTTGGTGGAGCACGGCCCTGAAAAAACCGACCGCCAAAGCGCCTATAATGAGATACGTCCCCATATCTAAGAACTCCGAAGCTGTATGCTGGAAAACCTGTATCAGCCTGGAGCCTTTGGGGATGGCACAACCGCAGCTACACCCATGGGCCACATCAAGATGGACA